>JBJKPO010000025.1:0-3314 GCA_046706235.1 Bacillota bacterium
AATTGTTTTTTTAAAAGACCAGTTTATTAAACATATTCATCGGCCCATAGACATGTTAAAACTAAAAGCGGTGTGAAAAAGTCCGCTACTTTTTTTAAAATCTTCGTAAATTCGCCCCTAACATAGCCAGTTTTTTTTCAAGCTTTTCATAACCGCGATCGAGATGAAAAAGCCCTTCCACGATTGTTTGTCCTTGCGCGGCCAAACCCGCAATTACCAAAGCGGCGGCAGCCCTAATATCGGAAGCCGTCACCGTGGCTCCGCTTAAACTCGAAATTCCTCTGATAATTGCGCTCCGGCTTTCCACGATAATACTGGCGCCCATTCGAATTAATTCATCCACATAACGGAACCGGCTACTATATATATTCTCGACAATAATGCTTGTCCCGTTGGCAATCGACAACAAAGCGGTAATTTGGGGTTGAAGATCGGTTGGAAATCCCGGGTAAGGTAATACGGTTACATCCGCCGCGTTAAATTTCTTTTTGGCCTTTACCCGGACTTTATCGGCGGTTACATCGACCTCAGCGCCGATTTCACGCAATTTTGCAATTAAAGCCTCCAGATGTTCCGGAATTACTTCGGCTACGGTTACATCGCCACCGGTCATCGTCCCGGCAATCATAAAAGTTCCCGCTTCGATTCGATCGGGAATCACCGTATAATCTATTTCACGGTCGTTTAATCCGGTTACTCCTTCAATTCGAATGGTATCGGTACCGGCGCCGCGGATTTTAGCTCCCAAGCGATTATACAAATTTTGTTCTTCGATGATCTCCGGTTCTTTAGCGGCGTTTCTAATAATGGTGGTCCCCTTGGCTAAAATTGCCGCCGCCATAATATTTTCGGTCGCCCCCACACTGGGAAAATCCAGATGAATTTCCGCTCCGGTAAGTTGATTGGCTGTTAAATACACATAACCGTGCTCCTCAATCAACTCAGCGCCCAAAGCCTGAAATCCTTTTAAATGAAGATTAATGGGCCGCTGGCCGATAACGTCCCCTCCGGGTTGAAAAAGCTTCACCCGGCCTACTTTGGTAAGTAACGGCCCCATGACTTGAGCCGAAGCCCGCATTTTCCGGACCAGTTCATCGGGAGCGGCATAATCCAAATCACCGGTATTTTTAATTGCCAGGGTTGATTCATCCTCCCAATCGACCTCGGCGCCCAACCCCCTAATCACGCCAATCATAATTTCAACGTCCCGAATCCGGGGAACATTGCGGATAATTGACCGGTTATTGACTAACAATGAAGCGGTCATTAGTTTTAATACCGCGTTTTTAGCGCCGCTGATGCCGACGGAACCCTCTAAAGCATTGCCGCCGATTATTTCCAAACGTTCGTCCACCGCCGGGCTCGCATTGTAATCATTCATTGTTTATAAATCTCCCAAATTAAACTTCCATCAGTTGTTTATCCAAATAAAGAGTCAATAATAAACACGCATATAGTATTCCAAGGTGGAAAGCCGGACTATATTCATACTTCGCTACTTTTGGAAACATTAAGTAAAATACCGATTCCGATCAGGCTTATTATTAATGAAGAACCTCCATAACTTAAAAAGGGCAAGGTAATACCGGTTACCGGAATCGATGACGTAACCACCCCGATATTCAATATGGCTTGAAATACCAGATAAGAAGTAATTCCAACCGCCAACAACCTGCCGTAAGGTTCACCGGTAGAAATGGCCGTCTTATAACCTCGCCAGGCTAAAAAAAAGAATAAAGCAAGCACCGTAATCGTTCCTAATAATCCTAACTCCTCACCCAGAATCGAAAAGATATAATCGGTGTGGGCTTCAGGTAAATAATTAAACTTTTGGCGACTCATTCCCAGCCCCAACCCAAGCGGCCCACCCGATCCCAGCGCATATAGCGATTGAATAATTTGCCAGCCGTCGCCTTTCGGATCTTTCCAAGGATCGATAAAGGCAATTAAGCGTTCCAAACGATACGGCTCCTTAATTACCAGGATAGTTCCAGCTCCTAATCCCACCAATCCCGGCATT
This sequence comes from Bacillota bacterium, assembly GCA_046706235.1. Classification (GTDB taxonomy): domain Bacteria; phylum Bacillota; class UBA4882; order UBA8346; family UBA8346; genus JAEZJQ01. Next base: position 2,021 of record JBJKPO010000025.1, read on the forward strand.
ATCAAATGAAAGATTTTCGCGCCAGCCGCAAACAACATAATCATCGCCGTTGTAAAAATAACGATAGTTGTGCCAAAATCCGGTTCCAACATAATTAACGCGCAAATGATGCCCACAAAGATTAGTGGGAAAACGATCCCCGCGACAAAACTCTTGATTCCGGTTTTAATTTCGGAACAATAATGAGCCAATACCATGATTACTAATAATTTGGCCATTTCGGAAGGTTGCAGTTTAAAAAAGCCTAAATTAATCCACCGCATCGCTCCCTTTACTTCCTGAGAGGTAAATAATACCACGACTAACAACCCAATAGTGACTAATGCAAACGTCAATGTGAATTTTTTTAAACATTGATGCGGAAATTTCATAAAAAACAACATCAAGATGAATCCGGCCAAAGCGGAACCTAATTGTTTCAGCCCAAAATGAAAAACGCTTCTCCCATTGGTCACGCTTAATGACTCCGGAGCGCTGGCGCTGGAGATAATAATCAATCCCAGGACTAATAAACTCAATGTAATAAAAAATAAAAACAGATCCGGAGGATTACGTTTCAACCAAATCCCCCCCTTAGAAGTTAAACTGTTTCAGTGCACTAAATATCCCAAAATGCCCAGCACCCCTAATAAAATTCCCACAATCCAGAAACGGACCATGACCTTGGGTTCAGGCATTCCTTCAAGTTCGAAATGGTGGTGTAACGGACTCATCCGGAAGACTCTTTTCCCGGAAGTCTTGTATGATATAACCTGGATGATTACCGAAAGTAGTTCGGCAATAAAAATACCTCCGACAATCAATAAAAATAACGATAGTTGGCTGAATAATCCGAGACCGCCAAAGGCCGCTCCCAGGGCTAACGCTCCGGTATCTCCCATGAATATTTTTGCCGGCGGTCCGTTAAACCATACAAAACCAAAACAAGCACCCGCTAAAATAAAGGCAAACGCGGTTAAAGTATACTGCCCTTGAAAAAAAGTCAAAGCACCCATGATTAACAAGGCAATCGCGGTGGTGCCTCCCGCCAGACCGTCCAAACCATCGGCAAAATTAACTCCGTTGGAAAATCCAACAATGCAAACGATCCCGAATATTAAAAACAACGCCATCCCAAATCCTGACATCTGAAAAGTCAATTTTAACCCGGTGAACGGAATCAATTGTGAAGTTGGAAAATGGCTTTGCACTAAAAAACCGGCCACGATTCCGGCAAAAACAAATTGGGCTAACAGTTTTTGGCGGGCTTTCAAGCCCAGTGATTTTTTACGGATAATAATCAATAAATCATCGA
>JBJKPO010000026.1:0-4056 GCA_046706235.1 Bacillota bacterium
TTCGTAGTATCCGAAAGCAATTGCGGTCGGCCCTGTCAAATACTGATCCAGTCCTTCCAATTTAGCGGCTTGAGCGGCGCGACTGGTCATGGTATTTTTTATGACCCGGTATTCCACTCCGGCTTCACGTAAGCGTTTCCTGAGTTCGGTAACTTCCTGGACATTCAAACCGCGATAATCGGCTAATACGACCGATTTCGATTGTTCCAGCTTTTGTTGTACCTCTTTGACAGTTACCTCTTTCTGGCTTTTGGTTAACAATTTTACACCTCCTTATTTTAAAATGATGAGTTCCTTTTCCTAATCCGGCCAAACCGGAACATGAGAAGTTCAGAAGCCAGGATTCAGAATAAAAACTAAAAACCTCCATAGTAATACTGGAGGTCTGGTGAAAACCCAAATACATCCAGCCTCGGTAGGCGGGTTGAAATTCCACATTATTCGTTTCAACTGACGTTGAACCGTTTGCGTTTCAATTAAATTGAATTAGTTTTTCAATCATTGAAACGGCAGTTTTCAACTGACGGTGAAACGGACCTACTGTCTATGGCAAGAGAATATAATATGAAGTTGTTTAGCTTAATTTAGTCTTTTATTTTACCTCTTAATGTTCAGCCGCCCCCGCCTGAGAAGCTTGTTGCGGTGATATTTTTACACCGGGACTCATTGTCGACGACACAACCACGCTTTTAATATAGGTTCCTTTAGCGGCGGCCGGTTTTGCTTTTATAATTGCATCCATAATGGTCCGGAAATTACGTAATAATTTCTCCGAGTCAAAGGAAACCTTACCAATCGGTACATGGATGATAGCCGTTTTATCGACCCGGTATTCAACTTTTCCGGCTTTGCTTTCCTTGACGGCCTTAGCGACATCCATGGTGACCGTACCGGTTTTGGGATTCGGCATCAAGCCCTTGGGGCCCAAAATCTTACCTAGCTTACCAACTAAGCCCATCATATCAGGGGTGGCTACCGCCACATCAAAATCCAGCCAACCCTTTTGAATCTCCTCAACCACATCCTCGGCGCCTACTTTATCGGCCCCGGCTTCTTCGGCTTCCTTGGCTTTTTCTCCCTTGGCAAAAACCAATACTTTAATGGTCCGGCCGGTTCCATGAGGTAATACTACCGCACCGCGAATTTGTTGGTCGGATTGCCGGGGATCAACCCCCATACGTACTGAAACTTCAACACTTTCGTCAAATTTGCCCTTAGGCATGTTTTTAATTAATGATAATGCCTCGTGAGGATCGTATAATTTAGATTTATCAATTAATTTAACTGATTCAAGATATTTCTTTCCATGTTTCGGCATATTAAATCCTCCTTAGTGGTGTAACGGAGTTTTTTCTCCTCCCACATTTTCAAAAATTGTATTAATAATATTTATCCCTCGACTACAATGCCCATACTCCGGGCCGTCCCGGCCACCATACTCATTGCCGCTTCAACACTGGCTGCATTTAAATCAGTCATTTTTAGCTCGGCGATTTCCCGGACTTTGGCCTTACTAATGGTTCCTACTTTGGTTTTATTGGGGGTGCCGGAACCTTTTTCAAGATTAATCGCCTTTTTTAATAACACGGGTACCGGAGGAGTTTTACAAATAAACGTAAATGAGCGATCCTCATAAATGGTAATTACCACCGGAATAATCATTCCCGCTTGATTAGCGGTCCGCTCATTAAAAGTTTTACAAAATTCCATGATATTGACACCATGTTGTCCTAAAGCGGGACCCACGGGTGGAGCCGGATTTGCCTTACCAGCCGGAACTTGTAATTTAACCAATCCCGTAATCTTCTTTGCCATTACTTCGCGCGCAAGCGCGCGCCACCTCCTTACAATTGCTACAGTTTTTCGACTTGATGATAATCCAATTCCACCGGAGTCTCCCGGCCGAACATCGAAACCATTACTTTTATCTTGCCTTTTTCCGGGTTAATATCTTCAATGATGCCCGAAAAATTTTCAAAAGGTCCCCGGATTACTTTTATAGTCTCGCCAACCTCAAAATCAATTTTAGTCTTCGGTTCCTCAATTCCCATTTGATGCAGGATGAGTTTCGTTTCCTTTTCCTGAAGTGGAATCGGCTTGGAGCCTGTTCCGACAAATCCGGTTACGCCGGGAGTATTTCGCACCACATACCAAGAGTCATCCGTAAGAATCATTTCGACAATTACATATCCCGGGAAAATCTTCTTCTTGGTGATTTTACGTTTACCGTCCCGGATCTCCAGTTCCTCTTCGGTGGGTACCAATACGCGGAAGATTTTATCTTCCATTCCCATGGATTCCACTCTACGTTCCAGGTTGGCTTTTACTTTATTTTCATATCCTGAATAGGTATGAATAACATACCAATTCTTCTCCATTCAAACTCTCCTTGTTTAACGATAGAATCCCAATAATTTAAATACAATAGTGAGCAAAAAATCCCATAAATAAATAATCATCGACTGAGCGATTTCAGTAGCAATCACAACGATCGTATACGTCGTTAACTCCTTGCGACCGGGCCAATTAACCTTTTTTAATTCAGCCATTTCATTACGAAAAAATCGCTTGACACCCTCGACCGGTGATTCTTTTTTGACGGGCTGCATTCGTCTCACCCCTCTACCTTTCTCTTTAAGTAAATTTCCCCGATAAAACCTGAAAAAAAGTTACAAGATCCTAAATGTGAGTTTTTCTTATCTGGTTTCTTTGTGGGTGGTCTCTTTACGGCAGAATTTACAATACTTCATTAGCTCAAGACGTTCCGGATTATTTTTTTTATTTTTATTAGTACGATAATTTCGGTTTTTGCACTCCGTGCAAGCCAAGGTAATTCCTTCGCGCATGGCTGACACCTCCTAACCTTAAACTTGAGATTTATTGATTTTATATTTTATAACGATTCTAATGATTCAAATAATGGATTGTACTATCTATTAATTTTTTGATCATATTCCAATCCGTGATATTCGTTAGATCCGTGTAAAAAAAGCGAAAAAAATAAGACCCGGGGGATCGAATAGTCACTTATAGAATTTAACACAATTATTTAGCCCTGTCAAGAAAAATTTCTTACTATGGCCCACCATGAAATAAAGCATCTCCTAAAAACTATCGGTATGGCAATATATGAAGATAACCTTCCTTACAAGTTAACGATCCAAAGACAGTTTCATCATGGATGATAAACTTATGGGGAGGGAAACAAACCCTGACTCCGGGATATATTATTTCTTGAAATCGAATTTGACCTTTTGTTTTTACCGATTGTTCTGTTTCCGTAATTGCACTCCCGGAGGAATCAGAGGTTGCTTGAGATAAGGTCCTTACCGGAACGGTTGTGGAATAATCGCCCGGCTGATTATCAATATTCTCCCAATCGTTAATTTGAGATTTAATTACTCCCACTTCCAAATCGGTAATGGTGCCCAATCGCGAACCGATAATATTTGCCGTTATTTCTTCCCCGGCCCGGCTCGACCCCCCTACAATCCAGCCTTTTCCGATTTTGACCGATATTTTTGTTTCGGCAAATACACGGCTATGCATGATCGCTTCATTTATGGTAACTGTCCCATTACATATTAAAGTTACATGCGCAATCTCTTTGGCGTAGAAATCTCCCCCGCATGTCAATTTCCCTTTATCGTTGCCGAACACCCGGCCCCTCACCGAAAGTTTACCGCCGGCATTGACTTCAGCGGCATCAACATTGCCCATTATTACGACATCGCCCCCGGCATCAATCTTAAAACTGCTATCAACATTTCCGTAAACAATCACATCGCCGTCAAAAACAATATTACCGGTATGAAAATTTACATCGCCGCGAATTTCATGAATGGGCAGCACACTAAGAACATTATTGACTAAAGTGGGTTTTCCGCCATCGGTAGCGATTATTCTGGTTTTTTCATCATCCCACATTACGTTTTTGCCCAACTTTACAAGCCGTTCGACCCCCGGGATCGCCGGAATAATCCGACCATGAACATCAATCCCATTTTGACCCGGAGTACACATTATTTTTTCGGCAATCACATCGCCTCTACCGGC
>JBJKPO010000027.1:0-5909 GCA_046706235.1 Bacillota bacterium
GCTGTTATACGGCCGGAATGGGACCAGGCTGATTAATTTATACGGCCCCACCGAAGCCACGGTTGATGTTTCATATTTCAATTGTTCAAGTGGGGATGAGTTGGGAACCATTCCAATCGGTAAACCCATTGATAATATCGGCCTCTACATCCTGAATCCAGCCAACAAGCCACAACCCATCGGCGTTCCCGGTGAGCTGCATATCGCGGGAGACGGGTTGGCCAGGGGATATTTAAACCGTCCCGAGCTAACCGCCGAAAAATTTGTATCGAATCCATTCTTTAATTATGATTCAAGATTACAGATTACAGATTCCAGATTAAATGATTCAAGATTACAAATTACAGATTCTAGATCAGATGATGATTCCGGTGGTTCATTTCACACTTCACACTTCACACTTCACACTTCAGCCCGTTTATACAAGACGGGCGATCTGGCCCGCTGGCTGCCGGATGGAAATATTGAGTATCTGGGGAGGATGGACAACCAGGTAAAAATAAGGGGCTTCCGGATTGAGCTGGGTGAGATCGAAGCGGAACTGCTGAAACATGAGGAGATCAAGGAGGCGGTGGTATCGGTCCGGGAAGACAGGGAAGGGAACCGGTATCTGTGCGCCTATCTGACGAGCGGGAAAGAATTGGCGGTGGCGGAGTTGCGGGAGTATCTATCCCGGAATTTGCCGGATTATATGATGCCGTCATACTTCATCCGGGTGGAGAAGATACCGCTGACGCCCAATGGAAAGGTTGACCGGAAGTCTCTGCCCGCGCCAGAGGGAGATATCAGGACCGGAAGGGCTTATGAGGCGCCAACCAATGAAATTGAGGAGAAATTGGCCGGAATATGGGAAAAAGTTCTCGGGATCGGGGAAATAGGCATCAATGACGATTTTTTCGAATTGGGCGGCCATTCCTTAAAGGCGGCCAATCTCGCAATCAGGATCCATAAGGAATTCAACGTGAATATAACCCTTACCGAAATATTCGAGGCCGGCACGGTTAAAAATCTGGCTGTAAATATTAGTAAGGCTGAAAAAAAGCAATTCACCTCCATCGAAAAAATTGCTTTCAAGGAGTATCACCCGGTTTCATCGGCTCAAAAGCGATTATTTATTATCAATCAGATCGAAGGAAATACTACCGCTTATAACCTGACTTCCATGGTAATGATTGAGGGAAATTTGGATGTGGAGCGTTTCCGGAGCGTATTTGCCGGGTTGGTAAAGAGGCATGAGTCCTTGCGAACTTCCTTCAAACTGGCCGGCGAAGCTCCGGTGCAGTTGATTCATGACGACGTCAATATCGATATTGAATTCAACGAAGCCTCTGAAGAACATTTGCCGGAGATTGCCGCCGGGTTTGTCCGGCCGTTTGATTTAAGCCAAGCCCCCTTGATCAGGGTATCCCTGGTAAAAATAAACCCCGATAAACATTTATTGATGTTTGACATGCATCACATCATTGCCGATGGTATATCCGCCGTTATTTTGGTGCAGGAATTTATTAAGATATATTCCGGCACTGAACTGCCCGATCTGAAGATCCAATACAAGGATTTCGCCGCCTGGCAGAATGAATTGATTGCCGGCGAGGCAATCAAGGAACAGAAAGAGTACTGGTTAAGGGTATTTAAAGGCGACGTGCCGGTATTAAATCTCCCGGCCGATTATCCAAGGCCTTCCGTCCAAAGCAACGAGGGGGATAAATTGTCATTCCCGCTTGATAATACCATGGTTGAAAGCTTGCGGAAGGTTGCGGCGGAAAAGGGGGCCACCCTGTTTATGGCGCTGTTTGCCGTTTATAACACATTGTTATACCGGTATACCGGTCAGGAGGATATTGTGATCGGGACTCCGACGGCCGGCCGGCAACACGCCGATGTGGAGAACATAATCGGGATGTTTGTAAATACATTGGCACTGCGTAATTTTCCCGAAGGAAACAAGACTTTTAACCAATTCCTGACGGAAATAAAGGAACACACTTTAAAAGCATTCGAAAACCAGGAATATCAATTTGATCGACTGGTAGACGATCTTACCCTCTCCAGGGACATCAGTCGTAATCCGGTTTTTGATTATATGTTTGTTTTACAAAATATGGGAATCCCTCCAATGGAGTTGGAAGGCTTAAAATTCCTGCCGTATCATTTTGAAACCAAGACCGCTAAATATGATCTGGTGTTTGAGGTCGCCGAGGGCGAAGCAGATCAGTCGGTGATTAATATCGCATATTGCACTAAATTATTTAAAAAAGAAACCATTGAACGGATGGTAAGCCATTTTAAGAATATCGCCGAAGCGGTCGTCAACAATCCGGATCTAAAGCTTTTTGAAATTCCGATGTTGTCCGAAGCGGAACAAAAACAAATCCTTTATGATTTTAACGATACCAATGCCGGTTATCCGCAAGATAAAACCATCCATCAATTGTTCGAAGCCCAGGCGTTAAAAACTCCCGGTAAAATTGCGGTTGGATTCGAAGGCCGGGAACTGACATACGGCCAATTGAACGGCAAAGCGAACCAATTGGCCCGGAAGTTAAGGGAAAACGGCGTCCAAAGAGACAGCATCGTGGGCATTATGGTGGAACGTTCGCTGGAGATGGTAGTTGGAATACTGGCTATCATCAAAGCAGGCGGAGCATATTTACCGATCAATCCGGAATATCCGCTGGAAAGAGTAAGCTATATGCTTCAGGATAGTAACTCAAAACTGTTGTTAATTCAAAACGAGCGAATGGCGCAATTGGATTCCTGCGGTAACGAAGGGGCCGGTGAAACCGGGTATCTGTCGGAAATCAACCGGATTTGTATTGATGACGAAGCATTATACGGCGGTGATGATTCCAACCTGGAAAATGTCAATGCCCCGGGGGATACTTTATATATTATTTATACTTCCGGAACGACCGGCAAGCCCAAGGGGGCCGTTATTGAACACCGCAATGTGGTCAGGCTGTTATTCAACGATAAGTTCCAGTTTGATTTCAACCAAAACGACGTTTGGACGATGTTCCATTCCTTCGGGTTTGACTTTTCGGTATGGGAGATGTACGGCGCCTTATTATACGGCGGCAAGCTGGTTGTTATTTCCCGGACCTGCGCCCAAAACCCGAAAGAGTATTTAAGTCTTTTAAAGAATGAAAAAGTGACGGTTTTAAATCAAGTGCCTTCCGTGTTTTATAATCTGCTGAATGAGGAAATCGCGCTGGAAGAAAAGGAACTCGTCATCCGGTACATCATCTTCGGGGGCGAAGCCTTAAAACCGTTAATGTTGGAACCGTGGCGCCGTAAATACCCGCTGGCCAAATTTATCAATATGTACGGAATCACGGAAACCACCGTTCATGTTACGTATAAGGAAATAACCGATCATGAGATTACACTGAACATCAGCAATATCGGCAAGCCGATTCCCACTCTTACCGTCTACATTATGGATCGGAACCTGGGATTGCTTCCCGCCGGAGTGCCCGGAGAGTTATGCGTGGGCGGGGCGGGTGTTTGTCGCGGTTATTTGAATCGGCCCGAACTAACCGCGGCCAAGTTTGTTCAAAACCCATATCAACCGGGAGAGAGGCTCTACCGTTCCGGCGACCTGGCCAAATTTTTACCGGACGGCGAGATGGAGTATCTGGGAAGGATCGACAACCAGGTAAAAGTGAGAGGCTTTAGAATCGAACTGGGCGAGGTGGAATCGGAATTACTGAAACATGAGGATATCAAGGAATTGGTGGTAATCGCCAGGGACGATCAGGGCGGGAATAAATATTTATGCGCTTATTTCGTTTCCGATAAAGATTTAACGGTGGGCGAGTTAAGGGATTATCTGTCAAACAACCTGCCGGAATACATGATACATTCATATTACGTTAAAATCGATAAAATTCCGTTGACCGCCAACGGTAAAGTGGATCGAAGCGGCCTGCCGGAACCGGGTGAGATTAATACAGGCCGGGAATTTGCCGCTCCAACCAACGAGGTGGAAGAAAAACTGGTGTCAATCTGGAAAGAAGTCCTTGGCGTCGAGAAAGTCGGAATTCACGATAAATTTTTCGAGTTGGGCGGTTATTCGATCCTTTTGATCAAAATGCATAATAAAGTGGAGGAACTTTATCCCCAAAAAGTTAAGGTAACTGATTATTTTGCCTATCCGACCATCGCTAAAGTCGCTGAATTTATCATAACTTCCGAACAAACTAAATCGTTACCATTGAAAACCATGGCGCTGCCGGAAGAATATTTTTCATTGTCGGATCGGGCCAATAAAGAAGTCAGTTTTAAATTGAACCTTGATCCTGAAATGGAGGCCGGAATCCTGGCGGCGGCAAACAACGCCGGAACCGGGACATCCGATGTTTTACTGTCGGTATATGCTTATTTATTCTCACAAATAACCGGGATAGACCAGGTTGCGATTCAAGCCGCGATCAATGATACCGATGTTATTTATTCCCTGGATCTTGATTTGCGGGATGTAAATAAATTTACCGATTTGATCGACCGGGTCGCTCTGAATCGCGAAAATATCGATGAGTCACACGCTTACCGGGTTAAAGATATCGGTAACGCTATTATTAATAAGGATCGGTTTTGGATTGCCCCGTTATTTTACCGGGCTGATAAAATAAATACCGGTTTTGACATCCTGAATGTTTTTGATATCGCTTTTGAGGTTGAGGAAACCGAAGCGGGATTCAGTTGCCTTTGCCGGTTTAACGGTAAAATACTGGACAAGGAAAAAATGAAGGAATTTGCCGGGCTTTACGTTAAACTGTTGGAATTGCTTTTGAAATAAAAATTGGAATTAAACAGACTGTTGGAGCATAAACCATCGGCGTCGTCAGCAAATATTAACCGCCACGATGCTTTGTGAATTGGTTTTTTAAAGCTTGCGAAACTATGCCAATGGCAATCATTTGTTAAATGAGGTGATTATTTTGACCCCCTGTAAAAAAGTTAAAATTGTGGTCCTCGTTATTTGCGTCATTTTTATTCTAACGATTGGTTCAGCAATATTAACAAGCGTTTCGCTTCAAGCGGCCCCTGCAATAACCAAAACAGTATTGATAAATCAAGTGGAATCGATAACCCCGAAACTTATGAAAAAATACCGGGTCCCGGGAGTAGCCGTCGCCGTTGTGGAAAATGGAGAAATTCTATGGACCGAAGGCTTCGGTTATGCGAATACCGCGTTGCGGAAACGGGTAACACCGGACACCGATTTTCAAGTGGCGTCAATTTCGAAAACATTAACGGCTTGGGGCATAATGCGTCTCGTTGAACAAGGGAAAATCAACTTGAATGATCCAGTGGAGCAATATCTGACCCGATGGCATATTCCGCCGTCCGGATTTGATCGGAACCGGGTGACCGTCCGCCGCCTTTTGAGCCATACAGCCGGATTATCACTCAGGGCTTACCCGGGCTTTGACCCTGGTGAAAAGTTACCGTCATTGGAGGAGTCATTATCCGGTGCGGGTAACGGCCAGGGAAGCGTCCGTTTGATTAACCGGCCGGGCCGAAAGTTTAAATATTCCGGCGGAGGTTATTCAATCCTGCAATTGCTCATTGAGGAAATAACTGGTCTGCCATTTTCGGCTTACATGGGAAAAAATGTTTTAGAACCGCTCGGAATGAAAGATAGCGTTTATGAATGGAAACAGGAGTTACAATCAAAAACGGCGGCTCCTTATGATATTTTTGGGCGGGAATTGCCTATTTATCGTTATACCGAAAAGGCCGCGGCCGGTTTATATACCACCGTGACCGATTTAGCCGGGTTTGTTACGCTTAATATCAAAATCAACCGGTTGGAAACGGTTCCAGTGGGGTTGGTCGGTCCTGAAACTCTTTCCTTAATGTATACTCCTCTGAAAAAAAATTACGGTCTCGGATATTTAATA
>JBJKPO010000028.1:0-3911 GCA_046706235.1 Bacillota bacterium
ATCGCGTAACCATTTTGAGTTGCGTGGCAGAACTGGGCCACTCCGTTAACGAACGGATAAGAGACATAACCGACTTTCCAGTCAGGGTGGGCAATGGCGACCGCATTCTCCGAAGCGCTTAATTTCATGCCGTTTCGGCCCTGAATAACCACGATATATTTCCCATTGTCAAAGCCGTTTGGATCGCTTTTGTCGGAAAGAGCGCTGCGGGACCAAAATCCCTTGTCGGCCCACCGTTTAAACATTTTCATATCGGCGATAAAATCAGGGCTGCCCCAATATTGCTTGAGGTTCGAAGGATTGTCGTAATCGGCCACCAGCCCATACGGCGTTTGAAAAGTGACCCACTTGTATTTCATGGTTAAAATTTCCATCGCGGTAAAGGAATAACCCACCGGTCCGGGATTTACGGTTTCACCGGCAATCGTTTGTTTCGGCATATTTTTCGCAATGCCTTCCATATATGCTTCCACATTTTCCAGGGAGTTGGGTTCCGGCAGGTTGTACTTCTCCTGCAGATCTTTACGATATTGGAACCCGTTGGAGTCGAATTCCTTATAGGTTGACGGAATCGTGTATGTTTTCCCGTTGATCTTTACCTGGTTCCAGAGAGTATTGGAAACAAATTTCTTTATTTTCGGGGCATACTTGGGAATCAACTTATCCAGAGGTTTAAAAACGCCTTTTTTGGCAAGTTTGGCGTAATCCAGCCAGGATGCCGTATAAATCAGATCGACCGGCTGGCCAGTTTGCAGTAGCAGGTTATACTTGGTTCGATAATCGGTCCAGGAGGTAAAGTTGAACTTCACGGTGCAATTCAATTCCTTTTTGGCCAGTTCATTGATCTTGTCCTGGATTAGCTGTAAATCTTTAGGCGCGTCACCCACCATATAAAATTGAAGTTCAACCGGTTTTAACTTGCTACTAGCCCCGAAACATACACTTACCAACACGACGCATAACAACACGATCGTCAACAAAAGGCTTAGTTTGCGAACAAGCTGTTTTTTCATAAATCTCTCCCCTTCTAAATTTATTGTTTTATTAAACCGGTTTCCCGAGTTTAACCTTTGACCGCCCCGATAGTAATCCCTTCCACAAAATACTTTTGAACAAAGGGGAATACCAGGATAATCGGACCGGTTGCAATCACCGCCATCGCTAATTTGACGGATTCAGTCGGAGGGTTGGTGATAACCACGCCGGTGCCGGAAATCATCTGAGTCAGCGCCTGGAAATTATTCAGCATGTTGTATAAATAAAACTGCAGTTCGTATTTGGATGGAGTAGTGATAAACATCGAAGAAAGAAACCAATCGTTCCAGTAGTTCAACGCCAGGAACAGTCCAACCGTGGCGAGTCCCGGGGTAATCACCGGGAGCACGATGCTTCGGTATATCCTGAAATTTCCGGCCCCGTCAATCTTGGCCGCCTCGTACATTTCATCGGGAAACGAATGGACAATGAAGGTCCGCATCAGGATGATTAAAAACGGCGTCATTAATCCGGGATAACATAAGGCGATGTATGAATCATGCAATTTTAAAATATTATTGACCATGATATACCAGGGTACCAGTCCGCCGCCGAAAATGGTCGTGAAATAAATCAGGAACGAAATCGTGTTCCGGTACTTGAAATCTTTGCGCGACAACACATAGCCGGCCATCGAAATGAAAAACAAACCTAAAGTGGTGCCGATTAAGGTATTAAGGCCGGTAACCTTATAAGCATTCAAGATATCTCTGGGAAACATGAAAATCGTCCGATATGCCTCCACCGAAAAGACTTTGGGAATCAAATGATAACCGCTGGTGGCGATGGATGCGTTATCGGTCAATGATCCGGAAATGATAATCAGGAACGGCAGCAAGCATAGCAATGTAATAATGCCGACAATAGTATATGCAAATATATTAAACAAAATTACATATTTGGATCGTTTTTTATGTCCCATCGCAATACCTCTCGGAGATTTAGATGATCGTATTTAAAAACAAAGGCTAAGTTGTATTCATCGTGTGCGCCTGCGGCGCACACGATGAATACAACTTAGTATTAAAACAAGGCGTATTCGGGATTCCGGCGTTTCACCAGGAAATTGACGGTCATGATCAGGATAAATCCGAAAATCGACTGGTAAAGGCCACCGGCCGCTCCGATACCGATATCGAAGTCAAACATCAACGAACGATAAACATAAGTATCGATAATATCCGTGGTGGCATATAAATTGCCGTTCGAACCGACCAGTTGGTAAAACAGCTCAAACTGTCCTTTCATAATGCTGCCCAGTGCAAATAACACCAAGATGATAAAGGTCGGCTTGATCAAGGGCAGTGTAATATACCGGATCTGTTGGAATATGTTGGCCCCGTCGATTTCGGCGGCTTCATAATACTCGCTGTTTATCCCCAGCATGGTGGCCAGATAGATAACAGTACCGTATCCTACCCATTTCCACATATAGAAAAGCGGAATCAATACCGGCCATAATCGCGGCTTGTTAAACACATCCAGCGGCGCAATATGTAACGATTTTAACAACGTATTGACAAAACCCAGTTCGTAATTGAAAAAGTTATAAACCAGAACTCCCAATATGACGTAAGAGACAAAATAAGGCATGAACATCAGGTTTTGAGTTACTTTCCGAAATATCCTGCCGCTTAATCTATACAGTAATATCGCGATAAAAATTTGAATACTATTCCCAACCGCGATAAAAACCAGATTATAGAGAATGGTGTTTTTGGTAATATTCCATAAAATATTGGATTTATAAAGGAATTTGAAATTTTCCAGCCCAACGAAGGGACTTCCGAATAAACCGCCTTGAATATCATATCTGGTAAACGCATAATAGATGCCTACCATTGGTAGATAGTTGTTTATCAGAAAAAAGGCGATGGTGGGAACCAACATCAGGAACAAAATTTTGTTCTTTTTTAACTCGGCAATGAACCCCTCTTTTTTCGGCACTTTTTTCCTCCCCATCCCTTTGATTTTTACTATATGAGTTAAGGTTCGTCGAATAACAACCTCTATAAAAATATTTTATCAAAATCGATCATCGGCATTAATAAAATGTTGGTAGTGAGGACATAAAAAGTTAAAATTTAAAAACCCATTCCAAAAACAGGATAACATATTAAGGTAAAAGTTTCAATTCTTTTGAAATCATTCTTAGTAATTTGATAAATAAAAACCAGCTACAGCCGGATTATTTTATATTTGGCGGACCGGGAAGGATTAAAAATGGCTTGGGAAAACCGGTTGCCGATCCCGGGATGGAGATAACTCCTTTTTTAATGAATCTTATCAATGATTGGTTTGCTTAAAGGTCGCCTTCTTTTCTAAACTAAATTTTTATAACCTCTAATTAATTTATTTATCGGAAAGGAAAAATAAAAATTTAGAAATTTTTGGTGTTAACTGAGTTCCAATTGCTGAAAATATGAACCTGTAAATGAATTTTTATATCCATGTCATTAATTTCGGGGAAAATTTAGGGTCTAGCATCAAAATTACTGGAAAACGGTATTCCCGACAGTGCCATTTTCGGTGAAGTTCATATTGAAGGGGATGGCAGGTTCAGGTAGTAAATTGAGTTGTCAAGTGCGGCCAGAACCTGCCATAAGTCGACCGGGATCGCCAGGAACCTCTTAAGTTGTGTCTCTACTGCTGTTCACTTAAGGAGTTCCGAAATTGTTTATCAGGAAATTGAAGTTAATAATAAATGATTCGGTGTTGTATTTTACCTTAAGAGCATAAACGGGATTAGCGGCGTCATTATATTTGGTTATATCCGCGCCGGCCGATAATTGCTCATTAATTCGATAGCAAAGACCGAACGCTACGTAATTATCAAGAATGAAATCCTTACCAAGCTTACCGTTTAGAATCAGGTT
>JBJKPO010000029.1:0-3155 GCA_046706235.1 Bacillota bacterium
GGCTTATATCAGGGAAGCAACCCTTTGTTCCACTTGCGATTCGGTATTTATATCATCAATACCTTTATCGTTCGCCCAAAACTCGGTATGGATAACAGTGGCGCCTGGTTGAACGGTCTGTAAAAGTCCGAGAGTCTCCAATTCCAAAAACCGGTGGTTAGTAAATAGTTCAATATTAACTCCGCCGTCCGGGTATATTTGACCGGAATGGTAATTTGTCTTCTTTATAAATAGATAGCCGTTTAAACTATATGCCATCCAAGCTTCGGGAACGGAAAGGCCGAATTTTAATGAATTGGAATTTTCCGGATCCTGTTTTACCAATACATATCGGGAACCCCACTTGACCCGGGGATCATTCATGTCGGTATAAGACCATAAAGATAAGATCCGGTTGGGAAGCAGCCCTTCGGAATCGGGGGTGCGATATTGAGGTGCGATTGCGGTTCCGCCAGTATCCATCACACTCAATGCCCAAGGGGCAAAAGTAACCGGCCAGGTCAACCGGTTCGTCATCCGGTGTTCCACGGTGGTCCGGTGGGTAGTTTCATCCAGGGTAAGTACGATCTCTTTTTCAATTCCGGTGGTTGGTTCGACCGATTGTTTTACCTGAATTCCGTTAGTTAAAACCGTGGCCTCGATTGAATAATTATCGGGAAAATAAGTACGGGATAGAGACTCGGGACTATGCCATAAACGGTGTCCGCCATAAATTCGCCACTTATCACCACCGGTCAGTCCGGATTGTTCGGCAATTTCCCGAAACAGATTTGGTTCTCCGGCAAATCCCAGCCGAATGATTCGGGGCCCTACATCGGTGGTAACGATTAATTCAATGAGTTCATCGGTAATCCGGTAACAGTTCGGCCAACCGTTATAGTTTATTTTACTTACACTAATTCCCATTTAAAAACCTCCCCAAAATAAGGAAATCTTTTACCTTTTATTTGAAAAATTCGGTGAAAATTTGTAAATCCCTACCGTAGCGTTTAAAATTATATTTATTTCACAGGTTTCGGCTTGATAACCGGATTCCCTCCGGTTGCTTGATAAAATGACTCCCGGGCCTGCTGCAGGCCAAGCCAAAGGTTCCAGTAATCCTCCTCCGCCCTGGTCAACATCATTCGCGCCTGATTGACATCGGAACCGGAGGCCATCCCGTTCTCATATTTCAAAGAAGCAATTCGTAGCCGTTCTTTGGCAATATTGAGAGATTCCCGCATCGGGCTTAAATTTAACTCCATTATTTTCCAAAGACGATATGCTTCCGTAATCTGAGTTTGCTTATTACGGATTATGGTTTCCAGGTTGAACTTGGCGGCGTCGAGTTTCTTTTGCGAAGCCTGTTGATTCCGAATATACGAATCATCCAACTGCCCCCAAAAACCCACGCTAAATATGGTTTCAGTATTACCGCCGGTATTTTTCGGCTTGTTCACCTCCATTCCGATATTCAAATTATGTAGTAAATAACATGAATCCATGAATTGTTGAATCTTGGCAACCCGGATATTCAATGAAGCTGCTTTGATATCAAAACCATTATTCAAACATTGATCGGTAGTAGCTTGGAGATCGATCCGGTCAGTGTTCGCCCATATTAATGTTTCACCTTGTAAAACGCTCCCGTTCAATTCTTCTTTCCCCATCAATGTGCTCAATTTTAACAACCCGGCCTGGCGATATAACTCAGCGTTAATCTTTTTCACTTCGGCGGCTTTGACTTGCTGTTGAGTATCCAACAAATCCAATCGGGGAATTTTACCAATATTATATAAAGTTTCTGTTTTCCTCAATTGTTCTCTTAATAAGTCCAAATCTTCGGCCGCTAGTTTGGATAATTCCTCTTTTTGCACCGCTTCGGCATAAGCGTTTCGTACACCGGCAATTAATTTTATCCTGGCATTTTCATAGGCAAGAATCTTGTTGACATAATTTAACTCCGCTGTCTTGATACTTTTTTCATAGCCCATATTCAACGGATACAAGGTCAGGTTATAATTATAATCAATTGTATCGTTAGCCGGAGTATAAGCGATTACCCATTTATTAATTTGATTGTTTGAATCATAAGTTCCTCCCGAACTTATAACATAATTTTGGCTGGGAGACAACCAACCATTCTCATCTTTCTTCAGGGAATAACCACCGGCTAAATTCAAAATCCGTTTGGCGGCCCCCAGGTCCTTTTCGGCAGTCTCCAGTTCCAACTTGGCCGCTTGTAACGATAGATCGAATTCCAACGCTTGATTTACCGCTTGTTGCGATTCCAAAATACCGGTTTGTTCCGTTTCAGCGGCGTAAAGCCTGGAACAGCCGAAGATTATTATTAACCATGATAAGCATAATACATATTTCAATAACCGTTTCATAATAGTCCCCCCAAAAACTTGTTCATCTCATTTTATACCAATTTACCATTAAAGAAAACTATAAAAAAAGATATTCACTGCCAAGCGAATATCTCTTCTTATTGTTCCTATAAAAACATATTAACCATAAGAAACTATGATTTCAACATCTTCATCACTTCATTATTCAATTTGATTAATTCTTCCTGCCCCGCCCTCATTTTATTGCGAAAATCCTCCATGGTCTTTTGATCCGGTCTTTGTCCCGGTTGAAAGTTGCCGAAAGCCGCGCGAAAATCTATAAATCCATATTTTTCCACTTTAAAGTCTAAATTATCTATATATTTTCGTTGGGTTTCGGTCAAAATCGAATCAACCAAATCCGCCTGTTTATTACCATAGTCGGCTTGCTCTTTCATCCGTTTCAGGCGAGCCAGTGCCTGGGGATTGTTAGAATCGAATTGTCCCCGTTGCTGGTTTTGACCCTGATTTTGATACCGGTTTTGGTTTGAATTATGCTGCCGTTCCGGCGGGGCTTGCAGCAGTACTAAATTATTCTTTACCAGATCCTCATAAATTGGCAGGATTTTTTTCTTTTGATCCTTGGTAAGTTTTAAGTTTCGATCATTGCTTTGGCCCAAATCTTTTAAACCTTCGGTTAACCAAGCCAGATTTTTACGCATCTCCTGGTTTTCCTGTCCCATTTGTAACCTCGGAGCAGTAGTCGAAGCGCCTAAACAAACTGAACCAACACCCAAAATTGAAATCAGGACTAATAAAAATAACCTTTTCACTTGGCAACAC
>JBJKPO010000030.1:0-7063 GCA_046706235.1 Bacillota bacterium
ACATATACCTTGGTTACGGCCGTCTCGCCGATATAATTCATGAATTGTTGCGAAGGAATGATTCCACCTTTCTAGACAAACATGGGCACGTCGGCCCAGCTGCTGGAATTAACTGAATAATTAATAGTCTGGTTACCGCTATATGAAGTTCCCCGGAAATAATCAATCCAGGTTCCGGCAGGCAAGTAAATGCTCTTAGTGGTCTGGCCCTGGTTAACTACCGGAGCTACCAGAAAATAATCCCCAAACATCCATGCATCCTTGTAATTGGCGAGATTACTGTCCGAAGGATAATAAAAGACCAGTGGCTTAACCAGCCCGATTCCGGTTTCATAAGCCTGGCGTTCATAAGAGTAAATATAAGGGATTAAGTTATATCTTAATTGCATTACGTTTTTGGCCGCGGCTTCGGCGGTGGCCCCGTATACCCAGGGCTGGCGTTGCTGGTTTTGAGTTCCATGGACCCGGAATACCGGCACAAAAGCGCTGAATTGTATCCAGCGGGCATAGTTTTCACTGTTCGGCGTACCGTTGAACCCGCCGCTGTCCATACCCCATTTAACTTCGCCGAGTTTAACGGCGGAAAGCATTCTCTCCCGTTGGTTGGCCATGGAGGTAAATCCGGTATCGATATCTCCCGACCACAGAGTATAGGCATAACGCTGTGAACCAAGATAGAAGTTCCGGTTGGTTGACCAGACCCGCTTGGAGGAGTAAGCTCTTTGCCCTTCGTATAAAGCTTTTTGCATGTTCATGAATTCCCAGTTGTCAAAGCCTGCGTCCGCCTCGTCATTCCACCACCCAACGATCCCGGTATCGAAAGAGGTTTTGATATGGTCAAAAAACCAGGTCCGGCAGCCGGAAATGGCAAAATTCAGGTCATTGACCGGTTTCCCCGAAAAATAGTCGTTGTAAGGCTGTTTGCCCGGCCACCAATAGCCGTTGTTGGAAGCATAACTACCTTGTGTGGTATTGACGTGAATTCGCGGTTTCATGATTCCCGTCATCTTAATTCCCTTGCTGTCCATGGTGGATTTGAGGGCACCGGTGGGTCCGTCCGGAAATTTGGTGGAGTTCCAGCGCCACTCACCATAATTGTCCTCGCCCCAAGCTTTCCAGTCAAAATCCAAAGTGTAATTGTCGATGGGAATTTGTTTGGATCTGTATGTGTTGACGATGTTGGTGAGTTCCGTCTGATCAATGCCCCACTCGCTATTGGTAAAGCCCATGGCCCACTTGGGGAGCATCGGCGGTTTGCCGCTGACATCGGCAATGGCGCCGAGAATCTCAGCCGGTTTGCCGGCCGCCACGTAATATTCGATATCCGTCTTGGAGACACCGCTAAAGTTTAAATCCGTGTTGTTAATGGTGAAACTGCCGCCATCCGAATCGATCAGGAGACCGTAACCCTTATTGCTCCAAATAAAAGGCGCGCCACAGTCGCCTTGTGATCCGGCGTGAACCGAACCGCCGGAATTGCGTAGTATTCCAGCGGTTGAGTTTTCCCAGGCATCGTAGCCGCCGATTCCGTAAAAGTTGGAACCGGAGAGGTGATTTAATTTCAAGCCGTCATTCCATACGCCCTCGGCGTCCTGTTCCTTAAGAAGCAGGGTGGTTCCGGCTGCGTCGTATACCGATAACCGGCAGGGTGTTTTGTTGATTTTAACCACCATTTTAGCGGTGGTGATGGTCATCGGATTGGAAGTGGTATCAATGGTTGCCCCCACGGCGCTCCAGGAGGTGTTTCCGATAATTGCGGTATCGGTGCTGGAAGCCCCACCGGGCAGGTAATCGACTTTTAGCAATTCCGGTTTACAAACCTGGACGATTAGTTGATTGGACCCGATGTAGATAGTAAGGGTATCGCCATTCCGGGAAACACTGGTCACATTACCGAGCGCTCCATGGACCACAGGTAGGTTGCCTGATAAGATCATTGCCAACATAATGAGGATGATTGCTATTAGGGACATTACCCCGGATTTTTTTTGAAAATTCATCTCACAATCTTTCCTTTCTTTGTTTTTCGATTGTTTTTATAACTGATTTGTAGTTCCCGATATTTTATCTATCCGGATATTTTCAGATTCCCTCCTTTCGTTGATAATATGAACCATTAATGAACACGCGCGCACGCGACTAATGGATACTAATACTTACAAAAACCGATTTAGAATGTTTATTCGTGTTAATTCGTTTGCATTCGTCACGAATAAATTCGTGGTTAAATAACGAAGGGCAATTGAACCATTAGTGGATAAAGCATCTCATTTATTTTCCTGGAGTAAACATAATAGATTTCCTTCTGAAAATTAGAATATCACCTATTTATTGTTCAGTCAATAGTTGCTAGAAATAAAAACATATTAAAAGTTAACTGTCAAAGATTATCAGGGCAAGAATTTGGTGAACGCATAACCCGGCCGGTAAAGGGCATATACATTACCTTGATCGGACCGTTTTTTATTGTTTGTAATTATTTGAAAACGATAAAATGGTGGTGTGTCAAAATGAATCAAGCGCAAATTCCCGGTTTGGGTTGCATCAACGAATCCTATCACGGCGACTTGTTCGATTTAGCCACAGGGGGTAATGGCCTATGGCGGGTTGGGATTGATGGAGTAAGGCGGATCCTTGCGCCACGTGATCGAAAAGTCGAATTGATTATTTTTAAAGATAAAACACTGGTTTATATTAAGTCCGCGTTGGGATATCCGGCAATTTATCCCCTTCCCGAGGTTTCGTTCGATGGGCCGGCCGAGGCGGTTTTAATGGATCTGGACGGCACCACGGTGCGTAGTGAGGGATTATGGATCCGGATTATCGAATCAACCACCGCGAGACTCATGGATAATCCCTTTTTTAAACTGAAAAAGGAAGATGGAGCTTATATTTCGGGCCATTCCGTATCCGAACATTTACAATACTGCATTAACAAATATTGCCCGGATAAATCACTTGAGGAAGCGCGGCGAATATATTACGAAATCACTTGTTTCCAAATGCAGGAAGCTCTGGCGGGCGGGGAAGCAGGTCGCTTTTTGACGCCAAGCCCTCATTTAAAAGAGTTTTTAGTTGCCTTAAAAGCACATGGAATTAAAATCGGTTTGGTCACTTCCGGGTTGTACGAAAAAGCTTGGCCGGAGATTGTTTCGGCATTTAACATAATGCAAATGGGGGACCCGCTTGATTATTATGACACGATAATCACAGGTGGCAATAGTTTAGGGAAAGGACGGGTAGGGACTTTGGGCGAACTAACCCCGAAACCCCACCCTTGGCTTTATGCCGAGACTGCCCGAGTGGGGCTTGGGTTGGAGTATACCCGCCGGAACCGGGTGATCGGGATCGAGGACTCGGCGGCGGGGATTGTCGCGCTCCGGTTGGCCGGGTTCGCCGCAATCGGGATCGCCGGCGGAAATATCAATGCCGGCGGCGTCCGGTCTTTTTTGTATGCGGAGTGCCGGAGTTTAATGGACGCGTTGCCGATTGTGCTGGGGAGGGACTAATTTAATTAAATTCATAAGGTTTTTATTATCGTCCGGGATAAAATTAAAAATTAATAAAATATAAATATGAAGTAAGGGTCGCGTAAAGTAGTCTTTGTGTTAATTTTAATATAATTATACAAAAAAGGTCCAAATTATTAGTTCTTATTGGAGCTAATTGACTATAACTAGAGATTTTGGTATACTATTTTTATAAATATAGTTTTCGAAACATTAAGCTCGCTTAGCTTAAATTCCTTAAGGTTCTACTTCGGGAATTAAAATATAATTTCCGGATTAATAACCATTCTGCGACGGGAAGATTTATCATTGAGATGAGTCGGGTTTATATAGGCGAGTAAGTTTGTAAATGGACGAGTACAGTGGCGAAGAGGACGTTCTTAAAACTTTTAGTTCGTATTCCAGCCAGGTGCCGTAATGTACCTGGTTTTATTTTTTTGTGGTAATATCCGGTTTGGTCTTCCGGCTATCAAGCCAGACAATAAAAACTTATTTAGGAGGTATGGAGATGAGTGTTGAGACGAGAGTAGTGGAGATAAAGGGGTTAAAGGCGGTTGATGTGGCGGTTGTAGCCGTACTGCTGGCCGTTGGGGCGGTGCTCAGGATGTTTGTACCGCCGTTTGTGGGGATTACACCAAATTTTGTCATTGGAATGTATTGTTTGGCAATCTTATTACTCAGGCCGAAATTAGCCGGAATTATCGGAATTGGACTGGTCGCCGCCGGAGTTTGTCAAGTCACGACCAAATCCTTGATACCGTTTTTAAATTTTATCAGTGAACCGGTTGGCGCCATTGTGGTTGGAGTTTTGGCGTTGATTAAAGCCGAATTTGGAATTCTTAAATATGTCCGTCCGTTTATCATTACGTTTATCGGTACCGCTGCGTGGTTTTACTTATATCTGGATTATGATTCGGATTTTAACCATGAATGGGAAAAACGCCCCCGCTTTTGCCGCGTTAACCGGAGTGGTCTTGATTACGGCCCTGGTCAATGCGGTGCTGGTCAGTATTTTATATTTCCCTTTAAAGGCTGCTCTAAGCCGCAGCCGTGAGTAATCAGATTGTATAACTGGATGTAAGGAGAAATACGATGAGCCAGAAGGCCAATCCGGCAATGTTGGTTGAAAAATTGAGTTTCAATTACCCGAATTCGGAACGTAAAGCCTTGCATGAAGTGGATTTTGAACTCCAATCCGGGGATTTTTTAGGGATCACGGGTCCCGCCGGGGCCGGCAAGTCAACTTTAATCCTTTGCTTAAACGGAATCATTCCACATTTCCAATCCGGAATCTTTCAGGGAAGAGTTCTGATCGATGGCCGGGATACTTTCGAGACGCCGTGCGCGGAAATATCCCGGCTGGTTGGAAGTGTATTTCAGGATCCGGAAGCTCAGATAGTAGCGCCGTCCGTTGAGGATGAAGTGGCTTTTGGGCTTGAAAACTTCGGTTTCGCTCCAACGGATATCGAACAGCGGATCCAAGAGGCCCTGGAACAAATTGGAATCAGTCATTTGCGGCATCGGCCCACCTCCGAACTTTCCGGGGGACAGAAACAAAGATTGGCAATCGCCGCCGCAGTCGCCTTACGGCCGCAGATTTTAGTTTTGGACGAACCCACCTCCGAGTTGGACCCGATCGGGACTCGCGAGGTTTTTGATGTGTTGCGGATGCTGAATCGTGATTATCAATTAACCATTGTGGTTGTGGAACAAAAGCTGAATATTTTACTCGAATATATCAACCGGTTGCTCATTCTCAATCAAGGGAAAACCGTTTGCGATCTTCCGCCACGGCGGATCCTGGAACAACCCCGGCTGTTGACCGAGATTGGATTACAAGTTCCCCCCGTTAGCGAACTGGCGTTTCGTCTTCAAAACGCGGGAAAATACCGGCCGGAACTTCCTTTGACCGTTGAAGAGGCTTATCAAGGGATAACCGAAGGGTTTAATTTTAAGCCCATTACTCCGCCGACTAAACATATTGATACTTAAACTGCGGCTAAACTGCTTAATTTATTAGAATATGATCAATTACCGGAATAATAGCGACGCTTGAAAATAATTGAGGCCATTATGATTAAAGTCACTGATTTAACATTTCAATATCCAAATGGAACCCCCGTGTTACACCGGATTAATTTCCATATCCACCAAGGCGAGTTTGTAGCCATGATCGGACAAAACGGGACCGGTAAAACAACTCTACTCAAGCATTTCAATGCTTTACTAAAACCATCCTCCGGATCGGTTCAAATCGCCGGGATTGAAACCCGGAAGGCCACCACCGGAGAACTAGCTCACAAAGTGGGGTATTTGTTTCAAAATCCGGATCATCAGATTTTTATGCCCACCCTGGAAAAAGAGATTGGGTTCGGTCCGGGCAATTTGGGATTATCCAAGGAAGAAATCAAGCGCCGGACCTTGGAGGCGGCTTCCGAGGTAGGATTAAGCGAATATTTGAACCAAAATCCGCTTTTTTTGAGTAAGGGACAGCGACAGCGGGTCGCTTTCGCCTCACTGCTTTCCATGAAGCCGGAAATAATGGTTTTAGATGAACCAACCACCGGACAGGATTATCAGGAAGGTATCCAGATTATGGAAATGATTCGAGAGTTGCATCAAGAAGGCCATACCATTGTCTTTGTCACTCACGACATGGAACTGGTGGCCCGTTACGCCGGGCGGGTCATTGTGTTGAGCCGGGGACAAGTTTTGTTGGATGCTCCGACCCGCGAAGTTTTTTATCATCCGGAACAGTTGATTAAAACCAACTTGTTCCCTCCGCAAATCGCGCAATTGACGCAACAATTGCACAAAATCCGGCCGGAGATCGGACGCTCCCTGTCGGTTGAGGAGTTATATCAGGAATTGATTCGCTTGGAGGAGGATCAAACCGATGTCCGCTGTAGCTAATTATTTGCCCAGAAATTC
This sequence comes from Bacillota bacterium, assembly GCA_046706235.1. GTDB lineage: Bacteria > Bacillota > UBA4882 > UBA8346 > UBA8346 > JAEZJQ01. The sequence goes on from JBJKPO010000030.1 coordinate 6,441, forward strand.
ATGGATTCATCGTTTGAATCCGTTGACCAAAATGTTATGGTCGGTGCTGGTGATGAGCATAAGTTTTATTTTCCGTGATCCGTTGGTATTGGCCGGTTTGTTTCTATCCGTCGTTTTCGTCGCTTGTGGGGCGCGCATCCTCAAGGAAATGCTACCCGCCTTTAAAGGGTTGCTGATATTCGCGGCTATTTTTTTGCTGTTTCAAATTTTTTTCATCACCGACGGGAAAGTTTTATTTCATGTAATTCCCGTGACCCGGTTTTTACCGATTACGGACCGTGGGATATATGAATCGCTGGCCATGGGCGCCAGGTTGATGGTAATTGCGGCTAGTTTTCCAGTGCTATTGGGGACGACTCAGGTCAAGGATCTGGTGATTATGCTGGTGGAAAAATTAAAAGTCCCGTATACTTATGCTTTTATGTTTATAACTTCCTTGAGGTTCGTGCCAACTTTCATGCAAGAAATGGAACAAATCATTCAGGCGCAATGTTCCCGGGGGCACAAGCTTGAAAATCGTAATTTCATCCGTAAATTTCTTTCTTTATGTCCGCTGGCGATTCCATTGATGATTACTTCGGTAAAAAAAGCCGAACAACTTGCCATATCAATGGAAACCAGGG
>JBJKPO010000031.1:0-2214 GCA_046706235.1 Bacillota bacterium
CCATAACGCCAATAAAATAGTTTTAGCTCCGGTTACTCCCGTCGAAGAATCAACAACGCCGGTTATTAAACGGACCAAACGTTTTGCGGTAAAACCGATGTCCGCCGAGGAAGCGGTTATGCAAATGGATCTGTTAGGCCATGATTTTTTTGTTTTTTCGAATGGTGAAACCGATGAAATCAATGTGGTTTACCGCCGTAAGGATGGAAACTACGGCTTGATTGAACCCGAGTTTTAGAATTAAGTTGAGAGTTCATCTTTGCAAATCAGAGGCTGTTGACTATTTAGTCAACAGCCTGATTAATGATTATTTAATAAATCCCCCGTCAACTAATTTTAAACTATTCTACTCCGGATTGTTTTAATTTCATGATTGCCCCGGTAATTTGGGACCCGATTTGCCGGTAGATATCCTTTTTATCGAGATTTGAATCATAGTTAAGTATAAGCGGCGGGCCAATGATTACTTTTACTTGATTTAACCCCCGGAGTATTTTTTTGGTATTAATTAATGCCATGGGAATTACCGGTGCATTCGAACGTAATGCCAGCATTGCCGGACCGGATTTGGGCGGCAGCATTTGATCGGGGTTTTTCCGGTTCCGGGTTCCTTCGATAAAAATGCCTAGAGTATGTCCTTGTTTCAACAGCTCTAAATAACGCCGCAGCGTTTCGCGATCGGTCCGGCCCCGTTTTACCGGAACAGCACCCCATCCCTTGATAAAAAAACCGACGACCGGAGCTTTAAAAAGTGATTCTTTGGCAAGATATGTAATGACGCGAGGCGAGGCGGCTCCCATTACGAATGGATCCCAATAACTAACATGATTCGCCACCAGGATCGCTGGTCCGGAGCGAGGAATGTTCTCGGCCCCGATAACTTGGAAACGGTTAAATACTTTAAATATAATAGCAAAAAAATTTCTAAAAAACAAATAGCTCATTCGTCTTCCTCCAAAAAATTTAGTTATTTAGGTTAAAATTTTATTCTTGCACGGAGGTGCGGAGTTTGATTGCTACTTTTACGAAAACGGTTGCCATCAAAAGAGAATAATGAGATAATTGATTAAAATTGTACGGAATCTTTCCGGTAAATCAGTTGTGATAAGATATAAATTCTGCGTTCTAATCGATTTACCTTGTTTGATTTGCGGAAAATCATGGTTTTTAATAGTTAATGGAGGGTGTTGACAATGTACGATATCGCGATTATCGGTGGTGGTCCGGCCGGACTTGCCGCGGCGGTTAACGCGCGACGCCGCAATAAAAACACGATTGTAGTCTCCAAGGAAAACCATAGTTCAAAATTGATTCAGGCTCACCAAATTGAGAACTATTTAGGGATTCACAATGTTTCGGGCCGGGAATTAGCGGTAAACATGAGGGAACATGCCGAAGCTTTGGGGGCGAATTTCATTAAAGATGAAATTCAAAGCATTTACCGGGAGGACAATCAATATTATCTCATCGGCCGGGAGAATTCGATTCAATCCCAAACGGCAATTTTAGCGGTCGGGGTATCGTTGGGAGCTGAAATTGAAGGAGAAACAGACTGGATCGGCCGGGGTGTCAGCTACTGCGCCACTTGCGACGGGATGTTTTTTAAAGGTAAAACGGTAGCGGTGATCGGTTATATTCCGGAGGCCGAATTGGAGTTGAGTTTTTTGGCCGGTATTTGCGCATCGGTTATTTATTTGCCGCAATATAAATCGGTGGGGATGGTGGATTCGAACGTACAGGTATTAATTGCCAAACCAGTCGCCATTTTTGGAGGAGATAATGTTGAAGGGCTGAAAACAACTACCGGTGAATTAAAACTGGATGGTATATTTATCGAACGTTCCGCCCGGCCGGTAAAAGACTTGCTGGCCGATTTGCAAACCAATCAGGGTTTTATTGTTTGCGGTCCAAATCAGGTGACCAACTTACCGGGGATTTTTGCCGCCGGTGATTGCACCGGAAAACCATGGCAGATTTCCCGCGCGGTCGGGCAGGGGCAGGTGGCGGCGTTACAGGCGGTAAGTTATCTGGAGGTTTTAAATGAACATTTATGATATTTCCATGAATATTAACGTCGGGATGACGGTATATAAAAATCAAGCGGCTCGGAAACCGAATTTTAAAGTAACCCGTGATTTTGCAACCGATACCGTCCGGGAGTCAAACGTGGATATGAATTTACACACTGGGACCCATATCGACGCGCCGTTACAT
>JBJKPO010000032.1:0-5824 GCA_046706235.1 Bacillota bacterium
TCTCATGCCGGATACGGTCCTTCATTATCGTCCCTCCATTCAACCTGAATCCGGTAAGTAACTTAAAAGTCTTTTTAACATAGGGACTTGCCGGATTCAGTAGATGAACCCAATCCGGCAAATTTTTCTTTGCATTTCAAGAAAAATTTAAATGTACTTGCCGGACCGAGGTTCAAAATATCCCCGGGATCATCCGCCAGGGGACCTCCTTCATATATTCTCCATACTTCGAATGAAATTTCTCACGTAAAAATGCTTCTTCTTTAAAAACCGTCATAATCGTAAAAATCAAAATTACACCTACAAGGATCAGGCTCCAAATATTGCCGCAAATCAAAGCTATTCCGATATTCATGATTATTACGCTTAAGTATAACGGATGCCGGATACGGGCATACATCCCGGTAGTAATAATCAGCCGGATCGATTCCGCTTGCTGATGGGCTTGACGGTGAGTTCTTTCGCTGTAACAATGAAAAGCCAGACCGGCGCCGAAAATGACGACTCCCGCAATATTGGATACCGGCGCAAACGGAATTTTGGTCCAAGAAAACAGCCACCCCAAAATCCCGCTCGCAACCAGAATGCCCCATTCGATATACCCTCTTAATGCCGGAGAAAAGAGCAGATATCCGGCGATAATGTTTTTCCTCATTTTTTGCTGCCTCCTTGAAATGGATTAATCTAATTATTCCCGACATTTTAATTATATGAAATAAAGTTCATATTTGTCAATATGAATATGAAAAAAAGTTCATGTTTAAGAATTCTTAAACTCACAATAATCCGATTAAACTCAATTTAGGGCTCATATACTCTTCAAAGTTCGAAGAAAAACCTTTTATATTAGGCCACCGGCTCAACTTATCTCAACCGGATAACATACTTCAACCTCAAAACTACTTGGGTTAAAAACAGCCTGCCGGGTAGTTAAGTATTTTTCCATTGGCGCCCCGCAAACTTTGAAACTATTGGTTTCGATCCAATCAATAATTGCGGCGTGCGCCTTGCCGGTTTCGTTAAATGCTCCGATATGCGATGTTTTCGCATATGTTTTCCCTTTAAGAATCTTGGTGGAAAAATTTTCAGATTGAATCGCTTTATTTACCGGGACGCAGACTTCCATATCCCAATTCTCCTCTTCATACAATATGTCATTTTCGGAATTATGAAAGACAATCAAATGCGAATCAACCGCCTCCAATGAAAATTCATAAATCATCTCATAAACCTTCCCAATCAGCCTGCCTGCATCCTGAATGTTAGCTTTTTCCCGATAACTAACCGCTACCATATCTTCCATTCGAATAATTTGGATCTCATATTGCCGTCTCTCCGCCTGGGCAATACCGGAACTTAGAAAACTGATTTTTTTAGTTAAATCATTCTTGACCCGGCAACTTTCCCGGATCTCTCGATCCAACTGCGATAATCTTTTAATCAACCGTTCTTTTAAGTATTCCGGGCTTTTCTTCTCTTGAAGATCTTTGATTTCTTCCAGAGGAAATCCGAACGTTTTTAATTCATTGATAAGAATAATCTCATCCACCTGCTCCGTCGAATAATATTTATATTGATTGTTCGGATCAATATAAACCGGTTTTAATAGTCCCATCTCATCGTACACTCTTAGTGCTTTTACAGAAACCTTTCCAATTAAGGCAAATTGTCCTCTGGTATAAATAATAATCCCCCCCAAACATTCTTTTTTTTGAAGTTATTTCAATTATAATGCCTGCCCCAAGGGCAATGTCAATATTAAACCATAATTTCGAGTTTATCCAACAAAGATGCATAAAGTAAGTTTTACTACACCGGGGTTTATGTTGTCAATAAAAATATGAAATATGGTTCATATTAATGATTGACTATCGCGTCAAGTATTTTGTAAAATAATGATAGGTGATAAAATGAGTAATGAAAAAAAGAAAATCCGGACTCCGCGGCAACAAAGAAGTATCCAAACTAAAAAACAAATAATCGAAGCAGGAATGAAGCTTTTCTCCGAAAAAGGCTTTCATGCCACCAATTCCAAAGAGATCGCCAAAGAAGCGGGCGTGGCCACCGGCTGTTTTTATTCTTATTTCACGGATAAAAAGGCGGTTTTTTTCGAGGCCATGAAGCTTTATCTGGACGAATTCAACCGCATATTTCAAGAATATGTTGCCGCAGCCTACCAAAAGAAGCTTGATAATAAAGAGTTTTTAAAAGGTTTGATCATGAGTATCCTCCAGGCTCACCGGGTATTTACCGATTTTCATAATGAACTCACCGTAATGTATTACTCGGACCCGGAAATCGGTAAACTAACCGAAGCGTTTGATCAAAAAAACCTGCAATTTACCCTTGAGTATCTAAAAGAGGCCCAAAACCAGTTGCGGATTTCGGATCTGGAAGCGGGGGCCTCCGTGGTCTACTTTGCTGTTCATAGCGTGATCGACGCCATCGTCTTTTCCGGGGAAAACGATCACAAGCAACGGTTAATCGATGAACTGGTCGATATGGTCACTATTTATTTATTTGGGTATTAACTCCGATAACCGTTTTTCAATTTATATGCTCACACAAAGACGCCAAGGCACAAAGGTTTTTCTCTAGGCTTTGACGAGTCCGTGATATAACCAATAAATTTTTATTGACAAATCATATCCCACGAGTTAATATTGAACTGATGTTCAGTATTTATTGAGAGGCCATACCATGGCGCAAGTATTAAAAGAAGAGATTGAAAAAAAGATTTTAGATTACGCGACTGAAGATTTCTTTCAGAAAGACTACCGGGCCGCCAATATGAGAGAAATTGCCCAAAAAGCCGGGATTCCCACCGGACTCATCTATAGTTATTTTAAAAATAAGGAAGATTTATTCGATGCCGTAGTAAGTCCGGCATATAACCATATAAACATGTTATTGAAAGAGGAAGAAGAAATTGATAACAGCCGGCACCCTTTTGAAAACTTTTTCGCCCGGGAAATGGAATTCATGCTTACTCTTTTAAAAACCAACCGGAGGCAGTTCATTATTCTAATCGATAAAAGCAAGGGAACCAACTATGAAAATGCCCTCGAAGATATTGTGAGTTTTATGCGGATGCATATTAAAAACCATTTAAGCGGTAAAATCAACCTGGTCAATGCCGGAATGGACGATACTTTTCTTCATATAATCGCGAACTCTTTTGTAGAAAGTTTTTGCGAAGTAGCCCGGCATTACGAGGGCGAGGAATGGGCCCGAAACATGCTTGTTCTGCTTGGAAAACACTATTTCTACGGCATTAACGCCTTTGGGTAAATTTTTTTATCTGTAAATTGAACATCTGTTCAATAATGGAAACCTGATATTACTATAAGGGAGGAGCAAACAATGTTTAATGGAATTTTATTAAGGGAGTTCAATCAAAAAGCGGCCGCGCCAGAGAACAAACCGGAGGAAATTTTAGAAACTCTCGATATCCAAAACGGCATGACGGTTGCCGATATCGGTTCGGGTGGAGGGTATTTCACCCTGGAGTTTGCAAAAAGAGTGGGAAAAAACGGCCTGGTATATGCGGTGGATATCAATCCCAAGAACCTCGTTTATATCAAAAAAGCAGCGTCAAAAGAAGGTCTTGCCAATATTGCAACCAAACTTGCCGGAGAGCATGGTCCCGAGCTGCCGGATAACAGCGTGGCTGTTTTCTTTTTAAGAAACGTATTTCACCACCTATCCAATCCGGAGGAATACTTTGCCAAACTTAAACCCATTTTAACTCAAGGCGGCAGGATTGCCATCATTGATTATAAAAAACCGGCCGCCAAAAACGGATTATCATTTATAAGTATTTTTAAACACTATGTTTCTGAAGAAATAATCACCAGGATAATGGAAACAGCCGGTTTTCATCTGCAACAAAGCTACGGCTTTTTGCCGGAACAGAGCTTTAATATATTTATATAATGTCAATATGATCTGTTGTATAATGTTCATGGAAACTTCGATTAAAGGAATTCTCAAAATGGATCAATCAAAAACAGTAATAATCACCGGAGCATCCAGAGGAATCGGCAAGGCAACCGCGGAACTTTTCGCTTCCCAAAAGTACAATGTTTTACTAAACTATCATCAATCGGAAGCGGCAGCGGTTAAAACAACCGCCCGTCTTAAGGAAATGGGGTCCTCCGTAGCGTTGTACCAAGGCGATGTTGCCAAGAAGCGCGATACTGACTCCATGATTGATTATTGCATCAATACCTTTGGCAGTATCGATCTCCTGATTAATAACGCCGGAATAGCCCAGTCGAAATTATTTATCGAGATTTCAGAGGCTGACTGGGATGAAATGATAAATGTCAATCTGAAAGGGGTATTTAACTGTTCCCAGTCGGTTTTACGGTATATGCTGCCCGCCAGGAAAGGCAAAATCATTAATATCGCCTCAATCTGGGGGATGGTGGGCGCAGCCTGCGAAGTCCATTATTCGGCGGCCAAGGCCGGAATTATTGGTTTGACCAAGGCGTTGGCCAAAGAATTGGGGCCGTCCAATATCCAGGTGAACTGTATCGCCCCCGGAATCATTCAAACGGAGATGCTGGATTCATTGAGCCAAGCGGAACTTGACGAATTAAGACAGCAAACTCCGCTTGGAAAACTGGGCGCCGCCCCGGATATCGCCGCTTGCGCTTTGTATTTGGCCTCCGACTCCGCTGATTTTCTAACCGGGCAGGTAATTAGTCCCAATGGCGGGTTTGTGATTTAGAATGACTTACTTTTTCTTATAACAAAACCGGCAATCCCGTGAAAAAGGATTGCCGGTTTTCAATTTTAATTACAATACATTTTTAAACTCGGATTTGTTATTTCCCTGACAACTCCTCGATGATTTCCTCAACTTCCCCGGCTCCGTCGGCATAAAATGATTCTTCCTCCGGCGCTAATTGCTTCAGCAACCGCAGAAATTCACCGGCGTGAACCCGCTCCTCGTCGGCGATATCCTTTAAAACAGCTATCGCCAATTGATTATCCGTCGATTCCGCCAGTTGCATGTATAATTGGATTGCCTCGTATTCGGCTGAAACCATAAAGCGAATTGCCCGGATTAATAGAATTGTGATAACCAAATTTATAGCTAAGGAGTATCACAATTCTTCAGAAAAAGCGTTGTGCTCCGCTATAAATGAGGGTTTTTCACAACGCTTTTAATTCCGCATCGGTAACTTTACGATCCAGAGCGAGTCCGGCAAAAGGATTTCCGAATTCCGGCATAATTACTCCTCCTTTAAGTCATTATACTTATCTATTCGTTATGATATTCAATAGCTTTCGTTTTGTCAACCAATCCATTACTAAACTTATGTAATCCTATATCTATAAAGCTTTTATGATTCGATTACAATTTCATTAAAGTTATTGATTTTAAATCTTTTCAATACAGTCAATCCCTGCCCCGTTCAGTTCCCCATAACCGCCCGCCGCGCAAGCCCGGCAAAATCTTTTCCCGTCATGTACCACAATCTTGCTTCCCATTACGCTTTCATGGCAATTTTCACAGACAACGCTCTCCCGGATCGGCGCGTATTCAGGGATAGCTATCGTAACCGGGGCAACGGCAATTATATCTTTCCACGGCATTTCCAACAGACTGAAGGAGGCTTTGGCCGCAAACTTCTTGAACTCCGCCCAATCAGCCTCATCGCCCTTCCGCTCCGTTACCACTTTTTGAAAAAGCGGCGTGAATTCAGGAACTAACTGATTTAATTTCTCACGGTAGCCGGATTTGACTGCCAGCCGCAACCCCCGGCCGTCTCTCCGGCAAAGCGTTACCGCGGTTTTTCCGTAATCCCGGTAA
>JBJKPO010000033.1:0-19826 GCA_046706235.1 Bacillota bacterium
GGGTGTATTATCGTTCCAAAACAGCCAGGGAACAGTTACCCAATTTTTAGCCCGGAACTTTGAAGAGGAGAAGGCGATTTTAAAAGCGACTGTTTCCGAATTAAGTAATACCAAGGTGATTGCCAGTTTCAACGGGCGCAGTTTCGACTTGCCGTATTTGCGGAACCGGATGAAGTATCATGATTTACATAACGAAATAAATGCGTTACATGTGGATTTATTGCGGCCGGCACGGCGAAAATACCGGGGAATCTATCCAAACTGCCGTTTGATCACTTTGGAAAAAGAATTAATGGACCGGGAAAGGGTTGGCGACATCGCCGGCGCGGAGATAGCCGAATACTATTATCGATATTTGGATACCGGCGATCATTCATTGATCCAACCTATTTTGGATCATAACGCGCGGGATTTATTATCAATGGCCGAACTGTTGGGAATTTTGACAAAACAAGGAGATCATCATGGAGCTTAAAAAGGTGGTTGCGGATCGGCCGGTCAACGGCCAGTATTTAATCATTGAGAATCAGTTGCGGACGGCTAAAAACGGTAGTTCTTACCTGGCGATGAAAATCGGCGACAATACCGGCGAGTTGGCGGTAAAAATCTGGGAGGCCGATGAGGAACTTTATCACCATTTGGAAGTGGGCCGGGTAATCGCCATTCGTAATATTCAACCGAAAATTTACAAGGATCAGATTCAATTGGAATGGGATGCCAAGAATCAAGCGGTGTTTCAATTGATACCCGAGTCGGAAGCCGACTACAGCCGCCTTTTACCTCAATCCCCCGGGAGTCCGGCGGTTAATTGGGATTTTTTAGTGGAAACTATTGCTGGAATTAAAGATTCGTTTTTTCGGGAAATTTTAACCGGTTTTTTTGATGATAAAGATTTCAAGACCAGTTTCATGAGGGTCCCGGCAGCTCTGAAACGGCATCATGCCTATATCGGAGGTTTATTGGAACATACCGCGGGAGTTGCGGCTATGTGTAAAGCAGCCGCTGGTTACTATCCGTTTGTTAACCGCGATTTGCTGTTAACCGGAGCAATCTTGCACGATATCGGAAAAATAAAGAGTTATAAAATTGAGAGGAATTTTGAAGGGACCAATGAAGGAAAATTAATCGGTCATTTAATTTTAGGGATCGAAATGGTACGCCAGGCAATCGCTAAAACCGGTTGTCGCGCTGATAAGGATCGCGATCACTCCTTGAGTTTAATCCATCTGTTAATCAGCCATCACGGAATAATGGAATGGGGTTCCCCGGTGGAACCGCTGACTCTTGAAGCATGTATTCTTCATCAGGCCGATAATATGGACGCCCAGGTTACCAAATTTTTAACCATAATCCGGGCTCAGGAAGGTAATAATCAATGGTCGCCTTACGATCCGGGTTTGGGAAGGTCGGTTTTTTTAGGTGACGTTGTTTATTAGAAATTATTATAAAAGCGTTGTGAAAAACCCTAATTCAAGGCAGTACACTCGTGTCATCGTGACGCGCATGCTTATTAACGGGAGTGAAACTTGGTCATGGAGCTTTTGGGGAGTATATTGATTATCCTATTTACGATGCCGGCTGGCTTTATGATTCAGTATTATATCCGGTTATCGCCCTGGACGAATTTGATGATTTCCGTCCCGCTTGTATTGCTGATACCGCCATTATGGGCATTTGGACTGGTTTGCGGGGTTTGGATTTGTTGCGCTTTTAATACCTTTCACCCAGAAACGGCAAATAAAATCGATGCCCCTAACCGGATCGGGTTCGGTAATATATTATTATATTCGGGATTGACTTTTTTAGGATTTTTATTGACCTTGATTTTATTATGGAAATTTAAAACAGTCAGTAATCTAAGTTCGACGCAACGTGAAATTTTTGCCTGGATTTTTTTGGCCGTTATTGAAATTTGCCTGTATAAAATTATTGCCCGACTCACGCCCGGATTATACCGGATACCGCTCGGTTACGCAATGGCGGTAATAAACTTTCTGATGATTTTTTATTGGATCTCCACCAAAGGAATCTATTTGACGTTGTTGGTCTTTTTTACATTGTTGATTCTTAATCCGTTAATTTTGACCTGGTTGGAACCGGTGATTAGACAAGGTGAACCATACTCATGGAGAAAATAAAAGTGAAGGTTGCTTTTTATACGCTCGGTTGTAAAGTAAATCAAAACGATTCCTCCGGTTTAACGGCGCTTTTTACTAATAAAGGCTACCAAATCGTACCCTTTCAAAAAGGCGCGGATATTTACGTCATTAATACTTGTACAGTAACCGAAGTCAGTAATCGAAAATCGGCTCAAGCCATTCGCAGGGCCGTTGGATTGACGCCGGGAGCGATAGTAGTGGTAACCGGATGTTACGCCCAGACAGCACCACAGAAAATCGCCGGAATACCCGGGGTTGACCTGGTGGTAGGCATGGCTGAACGGCCGAAAATCGTTGAATTAACCGAAAAGATTATTGCCTCCAGGGAGAAATTATTAGTTGCCGGTGATATGACCGATGCCGCTTTTTGGTCGGTTCAAAATTTTGAGGGTATCGGGAGAACCAGGGCTACATTAAAAATTGAAGAGGGCTGCGAACAGTTTTGCAGTTATTGTATCGTTCCTTATGCCAGGGGCCGGGTCAAAAGCCAACCGCCGGAACTCGTGAAGCAAGATTTTAGCCGTTTTTTAATGAAAGGGTTCAAGGAGATTGTATTGACCGGAATCCATCTCGGTTCTTACGGCCGGGATTTGGACATTACTTTATTTGATTTATTGCGGGAATTGGTCCTAATTCCGGGAGATTTCCGGATCAGGCTGGGTTCCATTGAACCCAACGATTTATTCGATTCCTTCATTCATTTCGTCACTTCCTGTGAAAAGATTTGCCAATATTTGCATATTCCGTTGCAAAGCGGCAGCGATCATATTTTAAAGAGAATGAACCGGGGTTACGATACCGCCGGATACGCCGATTTGTTAACAAAAATCAGGGACCGAAATCCATTGATGGCGATTGGAACCGATGTCATCACCGGGTTTCCCGGGGAAACCGAAGCCTATTTCGAGGTTGTTTGCGATTTTATTATTAAACAAAATTTCAGCAGAATTCATGTTTTTCGTTTTTCGCCACGCCCGGGCACCAAAGCAGCCGGTTTTTCGGAACCGGTGTCCCAGAAAACCAAGGAAACCCGTAGCGCTATCATCCGGCAGATTGCGGAGCGGTCCGCTACCAAATACGCGCGGCAGTTTATCGGTAAACCGGTCCGGGTGTTGTTTGAAGAACGGGAAGGCGACGGCTGGTCGGGATTAAGCGGGGAATACTTGCGTGTTTGGGTTGGTTCAAAGCAAGATCTTAAAAACAGTTTACAACCGGTTTTTATTACCGGAGGTTGTGGATCGCAATTAACGGGGAAATTACAACTTTAATAAAGATTTTTGCAGGATATTAAAAGTCGAATGTCGAATAACTTTTGACGGAAAGGGAGAATAAAAGGTGTCCGATTGTTTATTTTGTAAGATTGCCGCCAAGGAACTGCCAAGTCAAACCGTATTTGAAAATGAACTGGTAATGGTTTTTAAAGATATCAAGCCGGTTGCACCGGTTCATTTGTTGGTTATTCCCAAAGAACACATCGATAATGTTTGCGACGGCCGTCTTCTCGAACCGGGGATTTTAGAGGCGATGTATTCCAGTATTCAAGAAGTCGTTTATAATTTGAATATTGAGAAAACCGGGTTTCGGTTGATTTCCAATTTAGGCCGCGACGCGGGTGAAACCATTCCTCATTTTCATATTCACATAATCGGCGGACGGCAATTGGATCTTTCAATGGGTTGATTATTGACAACCAATTAATCAATATAGTATAATATTATAATGTGATTAAAGCACGATTTATTTTCATTTTCAAACCGGACACTGCAGACGGGTCATGTGAGGAGAGAGCAGTGGAGGGGAGGGAAATATGTGGCGGAAGTTAAAATTGGTAAAAATGAAACTTTAGATAGCGCATTGCGCCGTTTTAAACGGCAATGTCAGATGTCTGGAATTTTGGCTGAAGTTCGAAAAAGAGAGCATTACGAGAAACCTAGCGTCCGTAGGAAAAAAAAATCAGAAGCAGCGAGGAAACGTAAATCCTCTTGATAAAAGTAAACCCGTTCAAAGAACGGGTTTTTAATTTATAATGACTGGTAAGAGAAAGTAAGCCTAAAATCAGACCCTTTGTCCCTGGGAAGGGATAACCACAATCCTTCGTAGTGATAAAAAAACTTGAAAGATTCTTCAGGTTAACTTCATGGAGGATAAGATTTTAGGCTTCCAAGACCGGTGGTTACCCATCGGCATGTTTACATGCCGCGTTTAGAGGCAAGGGGTCTACAATTAGACCGGAACTTTATTAAGGGCTGTCCCAAAAGGTATTTTAAGTGTCCAAGATATACAATATATAGTCTCGCTTATATCGTAAGTAGCTCTATATTGGATATTCTTTTATTTAAAGTACTTTTTAAACAGCCTTTTTTTTGAAAAAAAAATTCTAACCTGGACAAACCGGAACCAAGACTTAAGAACCGAAACACGAAATACCCGAAAAGGGCCGAAATACGCGAAAAAGTGATTTGTTAACATGATTTTTTCGGGTGTCTTCCCTGAACGGGTTTTATTTCGTGTTTTTTTAATTGAAAGGTTTCTGTTTTCGTTTCATTTTTGCATGAAATTCAGAATTAAGAGCCTAATAGAAATTTTTAAAATGCCTTTTAGCAGGTGATATAGGTATAAATAAGTACCGGGTGTAACATTTCAGTAACAGAGATGAGTAGAATATGGAATGGGAAGGATGCATAAACATTATCATGCAACAAAAGAAGATAATTAAAATATTTATCGGAATTGGTGAATGATAAACACGAAAAATTAATGGAAATAAAAAGCATAAAAAATACCGTTATCGCATATGATGTCTAGCGGTGACTGCAATGTAAAAAGCTAATAAATAGAAAATCGGCTTCTCGGGTTTGCTTGATTTTCATTGTTGCGCTGAAAAACCGGTTTATTTGACTTCGGCGTTTAAATGAAACATGGTTTAAAATTCCCGCCTGCTTAAAATAGTAACAATGACGCTATTTAAAAAAGGTAATCAAAAGCAGAGCAATTCGGGAATTAAAAATAAAATTGGAGGTGAGGCCGAGTCCGCCTATTTTTTGCAGTAAATTGATTGAGTTCAAGAATTTTAAAATAGGTGGCCATAAAAAATTATGGGTGTTAAAAGCAGTAAAAAACAAATTTGTATGGAGGACTGAACTATGAAAAAATTAATGACGATTCTATTAATTAGTTGTTTAGTACTACTGGTTAGCGGCGTTATTTTTGCCGCCGATGGTCCAATTACCTTTTCAAACGATCCGAGTCAAACTGCAAGCAAATCAGTAGATTTAAGTGCTCAAGTGTTTCCGTATGCATCTATAACATTTGGAACCCCGTCAGCTCTTAATTTTATAGGTTTTCAAGATGAAATAGTGTATGGGCAAGTAACCTTTAATATTGAGACGAATTGTGATTGCTGGGTACGTGGTATTGGCACTCCTTTTTCTAAAGATTACAAAAATGAAACATACCAAATAGATACCTGGTATCGCACCAATCCCGCCGATGGCGGCAGTACCGCCTGGGTTCCAGCGAATAATGTTGATCCAAATGCCCCGGACGTCACTTATCCAATGGGTTTAAGCAGCGGTAGCGTTGAGTATAAAGGCCAACTGGCGGCGGTCAGCAGCCAACCGGCTGGAACTTATTCGGCGCAATATACGCTTATCGTATGGCATCCGATGAATGTTAACTGATTATCGGCGATGAGCTTATCCTTACGTTTGCCGATTGGCAGCTTGATATTGTTGGGATGTTGTTTGACCTTTTCGACGGCAAATTGCTTTAACAAAATGAATATTGATAAAAACACCGTTGAGGTAAATCAATCCCAGCAACAGAATTATACCATAACCTGTAAAGGACCTTCATCGCTTATTTTTAACGGGGTTCCCAATGAAACTAAAACAGGAGAGGTTACCTATATTATTCATGCCAATTTCAAGTGTAAGCGATATATTGTCAGTATCAACGGGACACCGTTTATGAACGGAGAAACGTCTCTGGATACCATTTATCAATCCGGTAATGATCAAACCTGGTATAAGGCCGGCGAACCTTTTTTAGCGCGAGGCATTATGGGAACAATTAATACTATAAGATTTCAAGCAGCTTCCGGTCCGAATGCCTCTTCCCAGCGCGCCGGGACTTATACCGCGAAACTAGCTATAACCGTACTTTCTTTTGAGTAGTATCGGAACTCAAGATTATAAGGCGGGCCCAGCGCTCGCCTTATAATAATTATAGTTTGAATTGTAAAATATTTTCTTTAAGGAGACGTAGCCGATGAAACGTCTGTTATATATTCTTTTTGGAGTACTGGTGCTTATTTCGACGGTGACTTTTCCTGTTTTTGCAGTTGGAGTGCAACCAATGGAGATAAAAATTTCCGGAAAACCGGGTGCGATTGTACCTTTTAAGGTTACAGTTATGTCGGTCGAAAAAACTCCGGTAACAATTAAAGTTTCACTTGCCCAAACTATCCAAAAGCTAAATGGCGCATATGATTTTAGGCCGGCTAATCCGGAAACCTCGTCTGAAGCAAAATGGATTGATTTTAATAATGCCGACTTGGTAATACCGAAAGGCGGGCAAAAAGAAATTACCGGAACGGTAAAAATCCCTTTGAAAGCGAAAGGGTTTCGGTTATTCTCGATTTTAGTCGAGCAACCATCGGCAAAGAAAACGGAAAGCCTTAATTTATCGGTTATTTATGCGGTAAGGTTGGAGATAAATGTTGATTTTCCAGTTCCGCGTCCTACTGCCCGGGTTTCTGACTTTGAAATGGTTCAAGGACCAAAGGGTGAACCTTGTCTGCAATTTAAAACTAATAATTCATCGTTGATACCTTTTGCAACCAATGCATCGGTTTCAGTCAGGAACAGCCTGACCAAAAGACTTATTGAAAAAGTACAACTAAGACCGGCCTTTTATTGGGAAAACCATTACGAACCCGTTATACTTGCGGATTCCTCGGTTCAATTTATTGGGACCCCCATGGAAGCATTACTTCCTGGAAAATATGATTTACAATTATTCTTCAGGTATGCTGCCTCCGGTCAAATTTTACTATCAAAATCAGTTGAAGTAAAAACCGGAGATTATGTATATTCGGCTCAACAATTACGAATTACTAAGATTGAACCGGACAACATTGTTTTAACCGGTAGACCTGGCGGGACTGTCATGAAGGGAATAAAACTGGTGAATAAATCCAACAAGCCGGTAAAAGTTTTGCTTGGCTCTTCCGAAATCAATACCGATTATCCTTACTCTATTTTTAAAAACACTATTGTCGAATTTAAAAATGGCCGGGAATTTCTCCTGAAGCCGGGACGTATGGCCGTTGCGATAATTATGGTTAATTTACCCAAAAACTCTCCCGTGCAAGGAAATTATGGTTTATTGAAAGTAATGACTTTCGCCACTGATGGAAATCCAAATCCGATAGAACAGTTCGAAATCAATCTGGAGGCGGTTATTTCCGGCGAGTATGTTTTATCCGCGGAGACAACGGATTTAGTCGCGGTTCGTGATAATGATAGGCTATTATTATCCGTGGTTATAAAAAATACTGGAAATATAAAAATCACTCCAAAATGCACCATATATTTAAAAGACCGAAACGGCAAATCGGCTGATACTATAGAACTAACGACACAAGGTGACGATAACTCCGTTCTACCCTTAAAATTGATTACTCTCTCAGGAACAACGAATGAAAAACTCACTCCAGACGATTATAAGGCCGAAGTCAAAATTTTTCAGGAAAATAAAATGGTTGGGAACTCAATCATTGACTTACAGGTGAAATAAAAGAAAGGAGTGGGTTTGGTGAAAAGGAAGATAAATCCAATCAGGATGTCCTTCTTTATAATAATATTTAGCATAGTCATGGCGTTAATTATCCCGGTTTGGGCGGAAACCGGGACTGATGGAGGAGAACCCCTGGTTACCGCTACCTTTTTTGATTCCGATCTCCGTGAAGCACTTAAGGAAATATCTCTGCAGACCGGGATTGCTTTTATATGCGATGAAAATGTAAGGGGTATTATCACCATGGATTTAAAGAGCGTTCCTTTGGAAAAAGCCCTGCGGATGATGGTTAGTGGTGGTGGGTTTACATTTCGTAAGCTTGAGGACTACTATATAATCGGGTTGCCTGATCCGCGGAATCCTTCTTATCAGATGCTTTGTGAATCGGCGTGTTATTACTTCAAAAATGTCGGTATTGATTCCGCCAGGGCCTTGATACCCGATAATTATAAAAGTTATATCAAGCTTGATCCGGAAAGAGGAGTCGCCATGATTAAGGCTCCTTCCAGTTTGCTAAATGATATTTTAAAGGATTTAGCGAAAATAGACGGAGCGCGGGCTCAAATCCGTATTAAGGCATTAGTGACCGAAGTAAATAATGAATCGCTGAAAGAATTAGGCATGAACTTGCTTAGTATCGATTTCACCAAAACCGGGAATAAGGTTACCAATACCACCCTGGATGTTCTTAATGGAACCTTGACCGGAAACGGTTTTACCAGCTTTGGGAGTTTTACAACCACAATCAAGGCCCTCGTTAATGAGAAAAAAGCCACGATTCACGCTGATCCGGAAATTATAGTGACCGAGGGAAAAAGCGGCGAGTTATTTGTCGGCGAAAAACGAACTCTGATATTAAGTTCGCAAGGTACTAACGCCATTACTTCTTCCATGGAAAATGTCGAGGCGGGAACTTATTTCAAGGTGACGCCCAAAATATTGGGAGACCAGATCGAATTAACGGTTTCACAGAAAATAAGTTCATTTGGCGATGACGGAAGCCCCGATCAAATATCGGTAACCAGCCGGGAATTTAGTTCCGTGGTCCGTTTTTTGCCGGGCCAGACGGTAATGGTGGCCGGAATTACTCAAAAAAATACCCGGAATGATACCGTGAAAACTCCACTCTTAGGAGATATCCCGATTATCGGGCTACTTTTTAAACAAAGGTCAAAAGCAAAAGCCGATAGCGAGCTGCTGATTTTCCTAACGGCAGAGGTTGTCAAAGAATGAAAATAAAAATACTGTCGATAACAGTCCTGATAGTGTTATTGACCGGTTTATTAATGAATACCGTTGCTAATCCAGCGCCCGTTGCCATTCAGGATATATTAACGGAAATCG
The DNA here is from genome assembly GCA_046706235.1 of Bacillota bacterium. Classification (GTDB taxonomy): domain Bacteria; phylum Bacillota; class UBA4882; order UBA8346; family UBA8346; genus JAEZJQ01. Next base: position 9,303 of record JBJKPO010000033.1, read on the forward strand.
GCGAAAAATATGGGGTAACCATAATCGCCGATTCGGCTCTGGATGGAATAGTCAGTGGATCCATCCGGGGTGGAACGGTGGAAGAGGCTTTAAAATCGGTGTTGGACCCATTTGGTTATAATTATACGCGGATTGAAAATTATTATTTAGTTAACGGACCCAAATCGCCGCCGGCCGTTTTGGCTGAAACCGAGTCCAACTTGGTGCCGGTGGGTTTTCTCGAACCCGGGAACCGGGAAATATTTGAAGAATACGGTCAATATCTTAGTTATGATGAAACTCAAGGCCTTATTTATGTAAAAGCTCCTACATCGCTCATGAATAAAATATTGGCCAAACTCTGGGAGATTTCGAAAACTTCCGGCGCGTTATCGGTAGCTTATAACTTACAAATTATCGATGTTGGAAAATCCTCCGATCTGGATGTCTTATTCTCGACTAAAAATAAAGACGCGCCATCCGGTAATCAACAACTGGTGGTCACTTCCGACCAATGGTCATTGGATAGTTCAGTTCAAACCATTATCCGGGAAAAAATGGATTTGGCAACCGATAGCGCCGTTCACCAACCCTGGCTGACGGTGTTGCCCGGGAAAACGGTCCAATTGGCGACAAATCTTCATTATGCCGCAATATATTCGGCATTTGATCTCAATTTTACGATCAAAATCACCCCCAAAAAGGTTGATGAATTTAACGGCCGGGTGATTTCGGAAATTTACATCGGTCAGGACTGCCAGGAAAAAAATAATAATACATCCCAAACTAGCGGTGTTTCAGGCGTGATCATCCGGGAAGAGCGGCAGCCCGTTAATATGGTGTCGACTACAGTTGATTCCACTCCCGGGAATCGGGAGTTGCTTGCCGTTGTCCGGCAGGTCCGCGAAATAAAAAACAAGCGCAAGTTTCTATTTTTCGAGCTTGGTTATAGTAAGAAAATCGAGCACCGCGATTTTATGATATTTATGACCGCAACCCCGGTAAATATCCAAAAGACCCTGGCAACCACCCAAGGATTAATTCCCATGGCCTCCTTAAAGGGTTTGGAGTGTTTATCCGATCAAGGAGCGCCGCCGTTTCGGAAATCTTTCTTGAAATTAGGGGTATCCGGCATTATGAATGATTTTCAAATTACTCCCTGGTTCAATTATACCGTTCCAATAAGCTCGAGTGGAAATTTTACGCTGGATTATCATAACCAAAATCGTTATTCAGCTGGAATCTCATTATCATTGGATCCGGATGTGACAACATCGTTTGAGTTTATCGCCGGGAAAGGTATCGGGCCGTATAATCAAAACGCGGCAATGTTAGGTTTGGGAGATACAACCCGGCCGTCAAAATATGTCAGCTTATTTACGAAATATTATCCGTTCTCATATTTGCCGGATTCCAACCGGTTCACCAATGAAAGTGTGTGGCAAGCCGGCGCGCGGGTTGATGCGGGGAAAATAGGATTGACCTTTGGAGTAACCGGTAATCCCGATTACGATGGTTGGTTTTTTAAATTGGACGGCGGCGTGAAGAAGTATACCTGGTTATTTGAATATAATATGACCGCCACGAAACCGGACGTTAATCTGGGTATGGGGTTTGGGTTTTAAAAATAATTTTGATGTAAAATCAAGATGTCTAAAGGCAACTCACCCCCTCGTTCCCCCTCTCTACCCTGATGTTGCTCACAGAAGTAGCTCAGTAGAGAGGGGGATGACTCAAGAGTTACAATAAACGCAATAGATCGTAGGGGGTGAGTTGAAGTTAGGCATTCATAATGTTTATCTATATTGACCGGAAGGGTCTTTTTTTTTGGCCAATTATTTTTTTAGCATTATGTTTTTGTATTACGTCTTTGTATTACACCTTGAGAAATTGGTGGTCTGGGACTGTTTGATATTCATTATCTTTTAATTAATCGGAATGGTTTTTTATTACCCGTTTTATCCGGAAGGAAAATTTTATTTTATCATGAATAATTATAGAAATATGATTGAGAGGTTTTATTGTGAAGCAAATTTTGATATTGCCAAATCCATTAAAACCAAAGGCGCTTCAATTTGCGCCAAAACTAGCCGAATTAATGCGTCGATTTCATTTTATCCCGGTTTTGGAGCGGGAAATAGCTAATTCCTTAAATTTACGGGAATGGGGAATCGATCTACCCGAAGATTGGAGTGGAATTGATCTGGTGATAGTTTTGGGCGGCGACGGTTCCATGTTGAATGCCGCCCGGAAAGTATATTCACATCAGGTTCCGCTATTGGGAATTAATATGGGACAGTTGGGGTTTCTGACGAAAATTGAAATCCATCAGGTAAATACCGCGTTGGAGGATTTATCCAGGGGTAATTTCCGGCTTGAGGACCGGGCGATGCTGGAGGCTGAAGTTTTTCGAAATGGTCAATTCATTGAAAAACTAGTTGGTTTAAATGACCTGGTGGTCGCCAAAAATACTTCGGCGCGAATGATCCGGCTCCAAACCTGGATTGATGATAAATATTTTACAACCTACCCGGCCGATGGGCTGATTGTGGCAACCGCAACCGGTTCCACCGCTTATTCGTTATCGGCGGGGGGGCCGATACTCGATCCCCGTTTGGAGACAATGTTGATAACGCCGATTTGCGCTCATTCGTTATATGCCCGGCCGGTTGTGTTGCACGGTGAAGCTCAAGTCAAGGTAATACTTGACGCCAATCATACCGATATTAATTTGACCGCCGACGGCCAGATTGGAATAGCCTTACAACCCGGCGATCATATTGATTTTCGCCGGGCTCCTCATTATACTAAACTTATTAGTTTTAAAAACCAAGGTATTTTTGAGGTCCTAAAATCTCATTTGGGCGATGGGAGAATCTGATATGAAAAACAACCGCCAGGCCATGATTATTTCCATCATCAAGGACTTAGTCATCGGGACACAGGAGGAACTAGGGGAAATATTAAAATCCAGAGATATTCAAGTAACACAGGCTACTCTATCGCGGGATATCAAGGAACTGGGACTGGTTAAAGTGCCTACCCTGAATGGGTGTTATCGTTATTCGTTACCCCAGGATCGAACCCCCGGCGATTTGATGCGGCGGGCGCAGCGAATGCTGGAGGATGCGGTGGTGGCCATTGATTCCGCTGAAAATATAATTGTGATTAAAACAATGAGCGGAACGGCCCAGGGAGTGGCGGCGGCCTTTTATGAATTGGAATGGCCGGAAGTGGTTGGGACCGTGGCCGGTGATAATACCATTATGGTGGTAGTCCGTAGCCGGGAGCAAGTAGAGGAAGTATTAAACCGGCTACAGCAGTTAAGGGGGTAATAAATTGCTCCAGGAAATTCGGGTTAAGAATCTTGCCTTAATTGAGGAACTCAAACTGGAATTTGACCCCAGTTTCAATGTATTAACCGGGGAAACCGGGGCGGGAAAATCAATCATCATTGATGCGTTAGGCTTGGCCCTGGGTGGCCGTTTCAGTTCGGAAATGATCAGGAGCGGAGCTGAGAACGCTACCGTTGAAGCCGGTTTTATCGCTAAAAACCGGCCGGAGCTTTATCAGTACTTGGAAAGTTTGGGAATACCTCAGGAACCGGATTGGACTTTGACGATTCAACGGGAAGTCGGCTTAAACGGCAAAAATCGCTGCCGGGTAAACGGACAATTGGTAACCGTGTTGATTCTTGCTAAAATCGGCGAGTTTTTACTGGATATCCACGGCCAACATGAACATCAATCTTTGCTTTTCCCGGAGAAGCAACTGGAACTACTGGATCGGTACTGCGGTCCGGCTTGTTTGAATCTTCGGGCTTCTTTCGGCAAGTTACATAAAGAATGGCTAACTCTGGATAAGGAATACCGTGATTTACAGCAGAATGAATTTGACCTGGCCCGGAAAGTGGAACTACTGGAATTTCAAATCAATGAGATTGCCCAGGCAAAGCTGATCCTCGGCGAAGATGAAGATCTATTAAAAGAACGGGCGCTGTTAGGTTCGGCGGAAAAATTATACGAAGCGGCCTCCCAGTCTTATCAAGCGCTTTATAATAATTCCAGCGGGCAAACGGCCCTGGAATTACTGGCCAGCGCTGAAAAGGCCTTGGAACAGGCGGTCAACATCGATTCGAAGCTGGAATCGGTATTGAACTCTTTACGGGAAGCGGCCTGCCAGGCAGAAGAGGTTTCACGGGAAATTCGTGGTTATCAGGAACAGATCCAGTTCGACCCGGAACGTTTGAGCATCATTGAGGAGCGTTTGGACGAGATCGGACGATTAAAACGGAAGTATGGTTCGAATATTGGAGAAATCTTGCTTTACGCCGAACGTTGCGCCCAGGAACTGGCGGGGATCTCCAACCGGGAAGAACGTTCCAAGCAATTGGAATCCGATCTGCAAACGTTTAAAGCGAGGCTGGGGGATATTGCCGCCCAACTTTCAAACGAGCGCCGGAGTGGGGCTGATCGATTGGAAACAGCAATTATCGGGCAGTTGAAAGATTTAAATATGGGAAATACCCAGTTTAAGATTAATTTGACGCAAATTGAAACCGAAAATGGGATCCCATACGGTGATAAAACCATGACGGCTTTTGATGAAGGCGCGGATAAAATTGAGTTTTTGGTGGCGCCCAATCCGGGCGAGAGTTTGAAACCGATGACCAAAATTGCCTCGGGAGGAGAGTTGTCCCGGATTATGCTGGCGTTAAAATCAATTTTAGCCGAATTGGATGAGATTCCGACTATGGTGTTCGATGAGATCGATGTAGGCATTGGGGGCCGGACCGCGCAGGCAGTGGCTGAAAAAATGCTGCTTATCGGCCAATCACGCCAAGTGGTGTGTGTTACTCATTTACCCCAAATCGCGAGCCTGGCGCAATGTCATTTTTATATTGAAAAACAAATTTCCGGGGATCGGACCCTGGTTGCGGTGCATCGAATGTCGATGGATGAACGAATCGAGGAACTGGCCCGGATGTTGGGCGGGGCGCAAGTTACCGACACCACCAGGCAGCATGCCCGGGAGATGTTAATGTTGGCCGAAAAATTACGGCTGAAAAAAGTCGGGCAAATGCATTGATAAGAATCTAATTGGACTTAGGAGGAATCAATGTTTCTTAAAGCGTATCGTATTCAAATGTATAAATGCGTTTATGACTCGGGATGGATTGAAATTGATCCGCTGACGGTCATAATCGGAAAGAATGAGTCGGGTAAAACATCATTACTCAATGGGTTATACCGTTTTAATCCGTTTAAGCCCGAAAATTATAACATCGAAAAGGAATGGCCCCGGTCGAAACGGAAAGAACGTGACGAAAACCAGGTTATTTGCTCCGCCCGGTTTGAGCTTGCCCAGGAGGAGATTGAAGAATTAGGTATCCTGGCTGGACAAAATATAACGGAGTCAACCGTGGAGGTTACCCGGAATTATTCCGGCAAATTGGAGGTTTTATTCCCGCCGGGGTTGTTTCCGGACAAGCATAATCCCCGTGATGTCGATGAGATCTGCAATACAATTCCGGGCATTCAAGAACCGGTAAGCGATCTCTTCCGGGAAAAAGCTCAGGAATATATTGAAGAGTTGCGGGAATTTGCTTATGACGGCCGTTTTTCGGAAATTGTAAAAATGTTTAACGCCAAGGTTGGCGAATTACGGGCGGCAGCCACCAAAGAGGCCCCCGGGTCGCCGGAAAGTAAAAATGAGGAGGCTTTTATATATAATTACGCCAGCCAGATATCGGTCATTTCCCGGAAGTTATCGGAGACCCCGACCGTTTTGGAGAAGGCGCACGAATTCGTGTTAAAACACCTTCCGACCTTTATTTATATGTCCGACTACCAAATTTTTTCCGGCAGCGCCGATCTTCAGAAAGTTAAGCAAGATAAAGACCGGGATCAATTAAATGAGGAAGAGAAAACCTTGCTGACCATTATTGAATTGGCCGGTTTAAATCTGGAGGACGAGATTGCCAAGGAGAATTCGGTTCAAAAAGATCAGCGACAATACGATCTGGATGATGCTTCGATTGCATTTACCAAACTAATTGCCGAACGTTGGAAACAGCGGCGTTACGAAGTGCAATTCCGGTCGGACGGTCATATGTTTTACACCTTCGTCAAGGATGAGCGCGATCAGTCATTAATCAGGCTGGAGGAACGCTCCAAGGGTTTCCAGTGGTTTTTTTCGTTTGACTTGATGTTTATGAATGAAAGTAAAGGCACGTTTCGCAATTGCGTCCTTTTGTTGGATGAACCCGGCCTGCACCTTCATCCGGATGCCCAGCAGGACCTGGTGCGGCGCATGGAAGAGTACTCCAAGAATAATATTTTGATTTATACCACACATCTGCCGATGATGCTTGATTTAGATAAGCCCGAAAGCGTCCGAATTTTGCGAGAGGAAGGAAGCGGGACCGTAGTTTCGGAAGATTTCATCAGGTGTAAGCCGGAGGATAAATTGGTCTTGGATGCCGCGTTGAAAATAAATGCCAGTAATTGCTTCCGAGTTGCGGACCAAAATTTGTTGCTGCCGAGTATCGACGATTACCGGATCTTTAGCGAAATAACCCGGTTAATGTTGCGTTCCGGCGAACCAAGCCTGCCGGAGGATTTATATTTGGTTCCGGCCGCTAATCCGGCTGAAGCGGTTCATATCGCGGCGATCATGATGGGACGGAAATTGGAGGTCTTGATTATCCTGCCTTCCGATGCCGCCGGTAATACTATCAAAAGTAACTATATTAGAAATTGGCTGCCCCGCTATGGGATGAATCGCGTCAATTTGATGACTTTGGCGGAATGCGCGGGGGCCGGGGAACGGGAATTCGCCGTTGAGGATCTATTTTCCATTGATTATTATCTGGCGAAAGTAAAGCAGGTATATAAAAGACAACTGGCAATTGCGGGTTGTGAGGAGATTAATTTGACGGACGCCGGGTCTTTGGCAAAGCGAGTGGCCGGCGCTTTGGAGAAATATGAGATAAAATTTGATAAAAGTTTAGTGATTAAGGCGATTCGATCCGAGTTGAGCCGGATGCCGAACAGTGCCGAGCTTCCCGAAATGACCCGGGAAATGAGCCGGAAATTAATTGAGACGGTAAATGGATTTTTTAAGAGTTAGAATAATTAAAACGTAAGGTAACACAATTCTATCAAAAATAATTTATTTATTAAAACTATTATTCCTGCATTATATCGGTTTGATGAATTATTTACGGAGGTTAATCAAAAAATGCTTGAACAAAATTAAATCATTTAAATTTCCGGCCAGGCGATATTTGATTCGACACAAATGCAATTACCTCCTTTTTGTTTGGCCTGGTATAACATTTTATCGGTTTGCTTGATAAACTGTTTGGCTAATTGTTCGAAATAGGAATGCGGCATGGAACTGATTCTATTATGATCAAACTCCATAATTCCCAATTCCCCGATTCCGATGCTGACTCGAACCGGTATCGGACCATCCGGTCCCTGGATGGATTTATCCCGTAGTAATTCCAAAATCATTTTGCCGACGACTAAAGCGCCTTCAACGCTGGTTAGAGGCAGGATTACGACGAATTCATCACCACCGTACCGGCAAACATAATCGCTGTTCCGGGTCGCCGCAAGAAGAATCTTTCCCATAATGGTTAAAGCCTGATCGCCTTCGGTATGTCCGGCGGTATCATTGATGCGCTTAAGTTCGTCCATATCAATCATTAGTAAACAAAGCTTTTTTCGGGAACGAAACGCCATGTATAATTCACGGATCAAGCATTTATCAAAAAAACCCCGTACATAGGCCCCGGTTAACGGATCGTTGATTGCCAGACTGTGTACTTGATGAATATTGTAAACCGCAACCGCGGCTTGTTTCGCAAAAATCTGCAATAGTTCCAGGTCTTGGTTATTGGTGATGGATTTGCCGAAAAATACGATTCCGATGACTTCGGCGCCGATTCCGAGCGGAATGATGCAATAATTGTCCATGGTTTGAATTTTTCCGGTTTGAATGGTATTATAAATTGTTTTAAGCTCGGAAACTTCCAAAATATTTGATTTGTCAGGATCGGCGAACCGGCCGGTGGCGGCGCGGATTTCCAGCCCGATATCCTTTTCCAGCACCGCTAAAAATGCATCGAAATGCTCGGTTGTGGTTTCGGGTAAAACGGCTAAAAAGGTATCGCTCGCGCCTAAAAGGCCGCTGATTAGGACCAAAATACTTTGTAAAAGCTCGTTGAGCGGCTGTATTTTATAAAGCGCCGCGGTGGCGTTTAAAATATACTCCAATCCCTGGCGGCTTTTCATGATTGTATTAAATGTGTTCGCCGCTTTTAATCCGGCATCGACCCAAAGCAGCAGTTCCTCCATGTTATCCCCTTTTTCGCAATACCCTTGAATATCAAGACGTTTAAGCATTTCCCGCGGCGGATTATTTCCGGCAAAAGCGGTATATAATATCACCTGGATATAGGGATTGAATTTACGAAGCTCTTTTAAAAACTGTTCGCCATCCATATTCGGCATCAGATAATCGAGAATAATCAAATCAAAGTATTCATGATGCAGTAATTTTAATGCTGCTTCACCGCTAAACGTTATGGCGACCGAATGTCCCTCCCGGTTTAAGATGTTTTTAATAATATGAACCACATCTTGATCGTCGTCGATAACCAAAATATATTTTCCACTGAGCGGTTTTTTTGTTTTTTGCCGTGTCATTCGCAATCACCTACTTACTTATTTACAAAAAAAATAAACCAAAGTCTTATTTAAATTATCGGTAAGTTTCTGAAAAATATTTTAAGTAAATAAATGATAATCAGAGATCGGCCCAATTGGCTTGAAGATTTCTCCTTGCTCCGTTTTTGGGGTTGCGATATAATGTAAACTATATGTAGGTATGTCCGTACATATATTACTTCCGGTAATAGGTAAGCGAGAGGGGAAAATATGGGAATTGATGTTATTTGCCTGGGAGAATTATTGATCGATTTTGTTTCAGTGGACCGGGATGTATCATTGATCGATAGTTCGGGTTTTAAAAAAGCGCCGGGCGGAGCTCCGGCCAATGTGGCGGCCGGTGTTGCCAGGATGGGATATAAAGCGGGGTTCATCGGAAAGGTTGGAGAAGATCCGTTCGGTTATTACCTAAAAAAGGTATTGAATGATATCCGGGTCGATACTTCTTACCTTATTTTTGATAAATATGCCCGGACCACTTTGTCGTTTGTGGCCCAAAAAAGTGACGGGGTACGCGATTGCATGTTTTACCGCAACCCCGGCGCCGATATGCTGCTTGAACCGGAGGAGTTGGCGGAAGAATACTTTCAAAACGCCAAGATTTTTCATTTTGGTTCCATCAGCCTGGGAAGTGAAAAAAGTAAGCGGGCGACTCTGAAAGCCTTGGAATATGCCCAAAAATACAATTTATTGATTTCATATGATCCAAATCTGCGATTGAGTTTATGGGATGATTTTGAAGCAGCTAAAAAAGAGATTAATTTGGGATTTGAGTATGCCCATGTCGTTAAAATCAGCGCGGAGGAATATGAATTTATTACCGGCTGTAAAACAGTCGAGGAATGCGCCGGATATATCCTGAAAAAAGGGCCCGGACTGGTGATTGTTACTCTGGGTGAGGATGGCTGCTATTATAGTGACGGGAAGAACAGTGGGTATAGCAAGGGATTTGCCGTTAAGGTCCTGGAGACTACCGGGGCGGGAGATGCCTTTGTTGCCGGAGTGCTGACCAATTTACTCAAACGGTTGCCCAAAGGGATTTCCAAGGCCCTGGAGATCGATCCGGAACTAATCGAGGCTTTGGTGTTTGCCAACGGGGCCGGCGCTCTGGCTACCACTAAAATGGGAGCAATCCCGTCTTTGCCGGCCACCCCGGAGGTGGAGGCGTTTTTAAAGATGGCGCGGGATACCAAAAAGTTGTGATAATGAGGTAAAAACAAAGGGGTGATTGTTTTGAAGAGCTTGGCCGTCGACCGACAAGGCAAATTAACACTGGTGGATATACCGGTACCGCGCTATGACGATTACCGGGTTTTGGTTAAAATGGAGTCTTGCGGGATATGCAACGGCACTGATATGAAGTTGATTCACGGCAATTTTAAGGGATTTGATACTTATCCGGCCATTTTGGGGCATGAGGGCGTCGGCCGGGTGATTGAAAAAGGTAAAAAAGTAAAAAGTTTCGAGATTGGCGATTATGTCTTGCGCCCGGGGTTGGAAGGGGAATCCGACGGATATTATTCCGGGTGGGGGGCTTTCTCGGAATATGGAATCGCCGGCGATTGCCGGGCGATGATCGATGACGGCGTCGGCCCCGGTTCGCCTGGTTTTTTGGAGTTATACTACTCCCAGCAAAAGGTGCCCACCAGTTTCGACCCGGTCGGCGCTTCGATGATCATTACCTTTAAAGAAGTATTGAGCGCCGTTAACAGGTTTGGTTTCAAGGAGAACCAGTGCCTGGTCATTTTCGGGCTGGGACCGGTCGGATTATCCTTTTTACGGATGGCTAAAGTGTTAGGTATGGGAC
>JBJKPO010000034.1:0-7109 GCA_046706235.1 Bacillota bacterium
AAGCCATGGAGCTGCTTCATCAAGTAAGCAATCATGGTATTCACTTAAATACAATCTGGTCGGTAGGTTACAATGAGACTACCGGGACCATCAAAATAGCTGTGGGGATGAAATATAACGAGATTAAAACGTTCAAGCTTAAAATGAAATAAGGAGTAATGGTATGTGCCGGAAACTATTAAATATTTTTATCCCACCCTGTTACTTGTTATATTTTTTGCAATCGAAGGCAATACTGTTATCCTGAAAGGGAATTTTATATAAGTGCCGAACTAAAGTTCTAAATCCAAAAAATAAAAAATCGAGGCGACTGGGATATGAAAAAAACGTTGATGGCCGTGTTTATCGTTTCATTAGCAGCGTCATTATTCATTTTAGGGGTGCATGGTTCGGGAGTTGTCACTAGAAAGTTTGATAAAACCGGGTTTTCCGGTCTGGATATCGGGTACGGCATGAATTTGACGGTGACTCAGGGCGCCCAATATCTGGTGCAAATCAAGGCCAAAGACAACATTATCGATCTGATCGAAATGGAACAGCAAGGGGAACGTCTCAAATTTACTCTTCCTTTGTTTACCAGTATCCATTCCCGGATCGATGTTTTAATTACCATGCCCATGCTGACCACTCTTTATTTACGCGGTGGAAGCACCGCCGCAATAATGATGGATAGTTCGAATCAGGTTTTTTCCGCCGATCTCTCGGGCGGTTCCGGACTTTCGGGGTCGCTGCAGGCCCAAAAACTGCTCATTAAATCCGCCGGAGGAGGCCGCGCCGGTTTGACCGGTCAAGCGGACTCGTTGGAAATCCGGGCCTCGGGCGGCAGCCGGATCCAACTGGAACATTTCCCGGTTAAAAACGCGACTATCGATCTCACCGGCGGAAGCACCGCCAAAGTTATAGTGTCGGAATCCATTAACGTATCCGCCGCCGGCGGATCGCAGCTATTCTACCGCGGTAATCCGCGGCTTGGAAATACATCGTTCTCCGGTGGGTCTTCCATTCAAAGCTGGTAATGGAGAAAGCGTCTTTATGAAAAAGGAAGAATTGTTAAAATTCATCGCTCCTTGCGGACTAGTCTGTTACACCTGCGATCATTTCCAAAGCGGCGTAATTAACGAAGCCGCGAAACGGCTATTATATGTTTTGGAATCATACGATCGCTTTTTAAAAGAACACCCCGCATCCCGGCCGATATCAGGCCGGTATGATGATTTCCAGGCTGTACTGGAATATTTGGCAAATGTTGAATGTAAAGGCTGCCGGGAAAGCAAGTGCATGGGTTCCGAATGCTTCGTCGCCAAATGCGTTAAGGAAAAACAAGTCGATTTTTGTTACGAATGCCGCGAATTCCCTTGTGACAAGACCGGTTTTGAAGACGATCTCAAGCAAAAATGGTTAAGTAAGAACAACCGGATCAAAACTGTCGGCATGGAACAATACTTTAAAGAGGAAAAAGAAATACCCCATTACTCAAGTTAACACCAAAAATATTCATCAATATCGGTACAAGCGGTGGTTTGCAGGTATATTCCGGGAACTCTATTTAAAAAGCCAACCGGACAAGAATGATCCTAATGAGTATATAACCGAAATTCAATCCCCGGTAAAAAGGATATAACAATTGAATTAGTTGCCTAAGCCTCGATAAACGGGGCTATTTTTATCCGTTATTATCTTGCACCAAATGACGGGATAAGTTGATTGATACCTGATATACTTTATTCGAAAGGAGGCATTGCATATGGATTGGCTGCAGAGAATAAACGGGATCATCGATTATATTGAAAACAACCTGACTGATGAAATCAAACTTGATGCGATCGCCAAAATCGGTTGCTGTTCCATCTATCATTTTCAAAGAATGTTTTCATTTCTAACCGATGTATCTTTGTCCGAGTACATAAGACATAGGCGGCTCACTCAGGCGGCGTATGAACTGCAAAACAGCCGTATAAAAGTGATTGACCTCGCATTTAAATATGGTTACGAGTCTCCCGACGCCTTCAGCCGCGCCTTCCAAAATCTGCATGGAGTACCACCCACTCTAGCGCGCGATCTGGGTGCTAGACTCAAGGCCTATCCCCGCATATCTTTTCATATTTCGATTAAAGGAGAGGTTGAAATGAATTACCGGATTGAGGACAAACAAAGCTTTTCGGTTATAGGTAAAAAAATAAGACTAACGACGGCAAACAACCAAAACGAGATATTATTCCGGGATTTTGGGATGAATGCAATCAAAATGGCGTTACTGAAAGGATATGCAGTCTATCGCAAAGTGTTGGACAAAAACAAACCGGAATGAACTTGCTGGGAATATGCACGGAAATTAGCGTTCCAAATGAATTTGACTATTGGATCGGCATTGAAAATAAAGGTGATATGGTGCCGCCGGAATTTGATAAAATGCCAATACCGTCCGCGACTTGGGCAATTTTTGAAGCGATCGGCCCAATGCCCAAAGCGATCCAGGATATGTGGAAACGTATACATACCGAGTTTTTTCCCGAGTCCGGCTATGATCGCGCCGACTTGCCCGACCTGGAGCTTTATCCTCCGGGAGATAATAGCCGCCCGGATTATTAAACGGAAATATGGGTCCCAGTTGTTAAAAAGTGATAGATTGGCGTTTAGAGCAGCCGTCGGACGGCTGCTTTAACTTTTTCCGGATGCGGCATTTAAAACATGCCTATGGGTAACCACTGGTCATAAAAACCCAAAATCTTATCCTCCGTAAGGTTATGCTTAACTAAATTAACTAACCTGAAAAATCTTTTAAGCTTTTTATTACTACGAAGGATGGTGGTTATCCCTTCCAGGGACGAAGGGTCTGATTTTAGGCTTACTATTTTTTTCACTAGCAATTTTTTATCAGAAACCTTATCTAAATGTATAGTTATTATTACTGGAATTGTGATAAACCCAAGTTAATTACTAAAGAGTATCACACACGTTTTAAAACGCGAATTCTTAGCCTCTAAAATTTGAGGCGTAAGGAAAAACGTAAGTACGCTGCTTTCAATTAGGGTTTTTCACAATGCTTTTTACTTACGCTGAATTAACTTTAAGTAAAAGGATTGGCAATCCGGATGTTTTTAAGGTATAATAAATTGGATGAATATTCCAACTTTTCATGAGGGGGTCAGAAATATGAACCAAGAAAAAATTATCTATGAAGAGAAGAAAGCTTCCCGGTTTACGATAGTAACATTATTACTCTTTAGTATTTTAAGCCTATATGCATATGTTCATCAGGCCATTCTTAAGCTGGGCGTCATCGGCAACCGGCCGGCCCCCAGCTGGCTATATTTAATCATTTTCATTATTTTCGCGGTTTGTTTATTGTCCTTCAACACGATTCGACTTAAAATAACCAATTCGGAAATCACGGTTGGATTTAACCGGTTTTTTTCGCAAAAAATCCAATTGGCGGATATTGAAAAAGTTGAAATGGATGATAAATCATATGGTGGTTCCGGACTAAGGATGCGCTTAACGGGAGGGAAATTTCGGATCGCCTATAATGCCGGTCCACCCCGGGTGGTCATTTCCATCAAAAACAAACGCCGGGAGATCGCATTTTCCAGCAATAACCCGGAGCAAATAATTAAAATCTTAAAAAATAAAAAAGTGGATTAAAATATCTTCTCCACAATTTTATTGTATCATGGATATTGAAACCGAACCAGACTTATATTTAACATTTTATCCCTTTAGAATAGTATTCAACGAATATTGTTTTAACGTGTCGCCGCTTGGTAATTTCATAAAAATGCAACGCGTTTAGATTTTTAACGTTGAATATAGTATTCGAAAGGAGTAAAAAATGGATACTTGCTTATCAAACTATATGAGTAATAGGCAAATCGAAATCGAATTCTTAAAATCTACAGTACGGGATTATGATGAAAAAGCTATTTTCGGGCTTGGCACAGGTATACCACAACCGGAAATGCAAAAGGCATATGCTAAAGATGCTTTTATAATCGATCTTCCTGGAATCAATAGTGCCACATCCCCTAAAATGTCTTTTTTCGAATGCACTTCACAAAGATGTTCCAGACGCTCCTATATTGATAAGCCACTTTCCCTTTTTGAACTAGCTTTTATCTTATGGTGTACGCAAGGTATCAAAAAGGTTATACCAGGATACTTGAGGTATAGGAAAGATGGCAAGAACTCTCTTCGCCCTGTGCCGGACCCAAATTGTCTTTTCGAGTCATATATTGCAGTACTGAATGAAGATTCTTTACAGCAAGCAATTTATCGCTATCTACCCTTGACACATCAGTTGGTTATACACCGGGAATTGCCGTTTTTAGCAGATAAGGTAGCTGATTCATTTAACAATCCCATGCAGAATCAAGATTACACTAAAAAAGCAGGAGCTGTTTTTTATTGGGCCTCCCTACCTTATCGCGCCGAATGGCGGAATAAGGATCGCTTTGCACAAGGGATAATCCTGGGGATAGGGCATGTTTCACAGAATTTTTATTTAGCTACGGAAGCATTACAGTGTGGATGTGTTGCTATCAGTGGATACATACAAGATAAGGCTGACTCTCTTCTCAATATAGATGGGGAAGAAGAGTTGACTATTCTTTGCGGTACTGTCGGTCACGTAGATAATGATAAAAGGGATGTTTATGCACACTTGCCAGATTTGAGAGTAGATAAGAAATGAGCTTACTGATTTTTTTCAATGTACTTCAACTAGACTCAGCAGTTGGATTATTGGAGGTAGTTTAGGATGAGTAACCAAATGTATGTCCACGGGTATTCCCACCGGGAGTCGGCCCGGCTTTCCGACCAGGCCGAAACCTTAACCGAATTACTGCATAGCGATACCATCTATCCCGCCGGAAGCAAGGTCTTGGAATCAGGTTGCGGAGTTGGCTCCCAAACAATTATCCTGGCCCAAAACAGCCCCTATGCTCAATTTACATCAATTGACATCGCACCGGAGTCCGTTGCCGCGGCTCAAAACTTAATCGCAACCGCTAAAATCTCCAATGTTAAGTTCCAAGTGGCGGACATTTTCAATTTACCTTTTGAAGACGAAAGTTTCGATCATGTATTTGTCTGTTTTGTGTTAGAACATCTTGCAGCGCCTCTGGACGCCTTGCATTGCCTAAAACGGGCCCTTAAAAAGGGCGGTTCCATCACCATAATCGAAGGTGACCACGGCTCAGCATACTTTTACCCGGAAAGTAAGGAAGCGATACGAGCCATCCAATGTCAAATCAATATTCAGGCCCGGCTGGGAGGAAATTCGCTAATTGGCCGCCAAATATATCCACTACTGAAAAACGTCGGATATCGGGATATTGAAGTCTCGCCGCGAATGGTTTATGTTGACGGAAGTAAACCGGCCCTAATTGATGGGTTTACCAAAAAGACCTTTACCGCCATGATTGAAGGCGTCAAGGAACAAGCCCTCGCATTGGGTTTAATAGATGAAACTACCTGGGAAAAGGGCATTAGTGATTTATATCGGACCGCCACTCCCGAGGGCGTATTTTGTTATACCTTTTTCAAAGGCGTGGCCATCAAATAATTCTATACCGGCGAATCCCAAACCAAAGAATCAAAAAAGCATAATTTACCATGAAAACCACGAAAATTACCAACGAATAAATAATAAATCAGAGTTAAATTTCGTGTCCTTTCGTGTATTTCGTGATTAAACTGCTTTGGTTTCACTATTTTAAAGGAGCGGGGCCATCATGATACCCGAAAATCAAAATCTTCGCCAATCGGAAACCAATAATCCCGATTTACTGGGTTTAAGCAACAAGCTTCTCAAAATATGGGCCGATGGCTTGTTGAAACGGCAGATTATCAATCCTGAATTAGAAGGTTTACACGGAGGCATCATCTGCCCGGCCTGTTGTTCAATCCATGGCCGGATCGGCGACGCTATTTATCCCTTGATGTATCTTGCCGATCATACCGGGGATTCCAGGTATTCGGACGCCGCCTTGCTTATCTATGATTGGATGAATCAAACAGTCAGTTTCCCGGACGGCTCCTGGGTGAATGAGGTAAATACCTCGTTATGGAAAGGAATCACCGTATTTGGGGCGGTTACCTTGGCGGAAGCCCTGATTCACCATGAATCGCTTCTTGATAACCGGACTAGGAACCGATGGCGGGAACGGCTTTGCAAAGCGGTGAATTTTCTATACGCTACCTTTAATATCAACACTGGTTGCATCTATTACCCGGCAACTTGCGCCTATGCGCTGTCACTCATTGGGACCTACCTGGATCAAAAGGATTACCGAAATAAAGGCCGGGAATTGGCTCACGAAGTGCTGCGTTTTTTCACTCCCAGGGATAAGCTGCTGTCCGGCGAAGGCGGGCCTTATGATCAACCTAGTCCCAAAGGCTGTTTCTCAGTGGATCTGGGATATAATGTCGAGGAATCTTTGCCCTCCCTGGTATTATACGGCCGGTTAACCAATGATAACGAGGTATTGGAAATAGCTGCCGAATCGCTGCAATCCCACCTGGAATTCATGCTGCCGGACGGCGGCTGGGACAATAGCTGGGGTACCCGAAATTTCAAATGGACCTATTGGGGCAGCCGGACTTCGGACGGATGCCAAACCGCCTATGCTTTAATGGCCGGTAAAGATCCCGTATTTTATCATGCCGCCCTGCAAAACGCCAAACTCCTGGAAAGCTGCACTCATAACGGTTTACTGTATGGCGGCCCTCACTATGTAATTCACAATATATTACCCTGTATTCACCATACTTTTTGTCATAGCAAAGCTTTGACCAACATTTGCGAAAATCCGGCGTTCATCAACAAAACAGTGCCTTCCCAACCTGCCATTTTACCGCGTGAGCAGGAATACGGCGTCAGGGAATTCCCTGATATCCAAACCTGGCTGGTTTCCAAGGGCAAATGGCGCGCCACTATCACCGGTTATGATCGAGAATATGTCTTTAAAAACGGGCATGCCTCCGGCGGAGCCTTGACCATGCTTTACCACCTTGGAGTCGGCCCAATTATCGTCGCCAGTTTAAATCAGTACTCCATGCCCGAACCGATCAACATGCAAATGGACAAAGACCAATATTCAATGCCCTTAACC
>JBJKPO010000035.1:0-4374 GCA_046706235.1 Bacillota bacterium
ATTGCGAATTGAATGGGCTGACAACCAAATGCCGGTTCTGAAGTTGATCCGGGAAAGATTCGCCAAGGAAAAACCGCTGGCCGGGAAAAAGATGTCCTGCTGCCTGCATGTTACCACTGAAACCGCCAACCTGGTGCGTACCTTGAAAGAAGGCGGCGCCGACATCGTCTTGTGCGCCTCCAATCCTTTATCCACCCAGGATGATGTCGCCGCTTCGTTAGTAATCGATTATGGGATTCCGGTTTTCGCGATCAAGGGAGAAGATCGGGATACTTACTATAAACACTTGGTATCCGCCATTGAACATGGTCCGGAATTGACCCAGGATGACGGGGCCGATTTGGTGGGGTTGCTTCATCAAAAGTATGCCGATAGTTTTCTTAAGAAGGTAATTGGCGGCACGGAAGAAACCACTACCGGAGTAATCCGGTTAAAAAGCATGGAAAGGGATCGCGCCTTAAAATTTCCAATTATCGCCGTTAATGAGTCCGATACCAAACATTTATTCGATAATCGGTATGGGACCGGACAAAGCACGATTGACGGGTTATTACGGGCCACCAATACCTTGATTTGCGGTAAAAACTTCGTGGTTTGCGGTTACGGATGGTGCGGCAGGGGTTTAGCGATGCGCGCCAAAGGGATGGGGGCCAATGTCATTGTTGCCGAAGTCGATCCGGTAAAAGCCATCGAAGCCGTAATGGATGGTTTCCGGGTCATGAAATTGGAACAAGCAATGCCGTTTGCCGATATTGTGATTACCGTCACCGGGGATTTGAATGTGGTTGATGAAAAACATGTCAAGCTGGCCAAGGACGGGGTCATTATCGCCAATTCCGGCCATTTCAACGATGAGATTAATTTGGAAGCGATTCAAGCAATGGCCGAATCCAAACGGACCATCAGGGATTTCGTGGAAGAGTATACTTTAAGAAACGGCCGGAAACTGTTTTTATTGGCGGAAGGCCGGCTACTAAACCTGTCGGCCGCCGAAGGCCATCCGGCGATTGTTATGGATATGAGTTTCGCCAATCAGGCATTAGGGGCCGAGTATATCGTTGAAAACGCCGGAAAAATGGAACAAAAAGTCCATGTCCTGCCCAGGGAAATCGATGAGGAAATCGCCAAAATCAAGTTGAGATCCATGGGAATCGAGATCGATAGCTTAACCCCGGAACAAATCAAATATCTTTCATCTTGGGAAAGCGGGACCTGAACGGATCCCCCATTATGATGTATCCCCTTCCCTGGGCAGGGAAGGGGTCGCGTTGAAAACGCGGGAGATGGGTCGGGTTAGGTGGGTCAAGGGGGTAGGAAATTCATGAAACCTTTTTTAGATCGTTTGCAAGAAGGGGTCATCCTGTTTGACGGCGCAATGGGGACCATGCTTTATAATAAAGGTATTTTTATCAACCAGTCCTTTGAAATGGTTAATCTCTCTTCGCCTCATATAGTGAAGGAAATCCATGATGAGTATATTAAGGCCGGATGTGAGGCTATTGAAACCAACACTTTCGGGGCCAATTACTTTAAACTGAAACATTACGGATTGGAAAACCGGCTTTATGACGTTAACAAACGGGGGGCCGAGATTGCCCGCGAGGCGGCCGGCGACCAAGTTTTTGTCGCCGGGGTGGCCGGTCCTTTAGGATCATTGTTGGAGCCTTTGGGAAATATTAGTGAAAACGAGGCGCGGGATAGTTTTAAGATCCAGTTGGAAGGATTAATCGCGGGCGGAATTGATTTATTACTATTTGAAACTTTTTATGACTTGAATGAACTGAAACTTTTAATTGCGACCACCCGGGAAATGACAAATTTGCCGATTATCGCGCAAGGGACTTTTAACGAGGAGGGTAAAACCTTCCTGGGGACTTCCTCGGAAGCATTTACCGGAGAACTGGCCCGGCAACCGGTGGAGGTGGTCGGTTTTAACTGTTCGGTGGGACCGGCTTCGATGTTGTCCGATTTGGAAAAGGCCGTTTCATTAACCAAAAAGCCGGTTTCTTGTATTCCAAACGCGGGTAACCCTCGAATTGTGGAAGGACGCAACATTTATCTCAGTACTCCGGAATATCTGGCGGAGTATGCCAAGCGGTTTATTCAAACCGGAGCGAGGATAGTCGGTGGATGCTGCGGTACGACCCCGGCGCATATCGCGGCAATGAAACGGGCCATTAAGGCTTTGTTCCCCGAGCAAAAAAAGTTCCAGATCAGGATCAATCAAGTTGAATTGCCGCGAACGCCGGTGATCCCGGTGGAACAAAAGTCGAATTTGGCGCGAAAACTGCTCAACAAAGAATTCGTGACTTCCGTGGAGATCACACCGCCCAAAAGCTGCAACCCGCAAAAAATATTGAATGATTGCCGGACATTAAAGGCTAATGGAATTGATGCGGTGAACATCCCGGACGGCCCGCGGGCGAGCGCCCGGCTTTCGCCGATGGTGATGGCCGTTTTAATCGAAAAAGAGACCGGATTGGAAACGGTATTGCATTATTGCTGCCGGGACCGGAATATTATCGGGATGCAGTCCGATTTACTGGGGGCGTGCGCCGCCGGATTGCGGAATATATTAATCATTACCGGTGATCCGCCCAAATTGGGCGATTATCCGGATGCCACGGCGGTCTTTGACGTGGATTCCATCGGGTTGACCAAAATAGTTTCATTGCTTAACCAGGGCCTTGATGTCGGCCGGAACCCCATTGGAGAAGCTACCGCCTTTTTTAAGGGGGTGGGTGTAAATCCCGGCGCCATTAATTTTGAAGAGGAAATGAATCGCCTGGCAGCTAAAATCAAAGCCGGGGCCGAGTTTGCCGTCACCCAGCCAGTATATGATCTTAATTTATTTGAACGGTTCATGAAACGGATGGAAAGTTTTCAAATTCCGGTTATCGCCGGGATTTGGCCGTTGGTATCCTATAAAAACGCCGAGTTTTTAAATAACGAAGTACCTGGAATGGCCGTGCCGGAAGCGGTGATGGACCGGATGAGATTGGCGGGCAGCGGGGACGCAGCCCGAAATGAAGGATTGAAAATTGCGGCGGAAACATTACGCATATTGCGGCCAATGGTTGCCGGAGTTCAAGTTTCGGCGCCCTTAGGTAAAGTTGAACTGGCGTTAAAGGTGGTTAATAACAAAACTTTTTAACCACGAATAAACACGAATAAACACGAATAAACGCGAATAAACGCGAATAAACCACAAAGGCAAAGATAAAGTATTCTTTTATTAGTATTAATTAGTGGTTCCAAAACCTGTTTTCCTGATTTTAACTGGAAGGGTGAAAAAGGTATGAATGATTTTCTAACAGAAGTCCGAAACCGGATTTTGGTTTATGACGGTTCGAAAGGCGTTATGTTGCAACACAAGGGGCTGCCGGGGAATGAAGCGGCGGAATCGTGGAATTTAACCCGGCCGGATGATGTCAAGGAAGTATATCAAGCATATCGCGATGCTGGTTCCGATGTGCTCCAAACCAATACTTTTCCCGGAAACCGGGCAGCGCTGACCCATTATCAATTGGGTGAAAAAACATATGAGATTAATTTTACCGGTGTCAAGTTAGCGAAAGAAATCGCCGGGGGTAAGCGTTTCGTGGCGGCGTCCAGCGGTCCGACCGGTTTGGTAATGTATCCGTTTGGAGAGTTAACCTTTGACCAGGCGTATGCTTTTTTTAAAGAACAGGCAATGGCCTTCGCCGATGCGGGCGCCGATTGCATCAACTTTGAAACCTTTACCAATATTGTTGAAATGAGAGCGGCAATCATCGCCGCCAAAGAGAATACCGGTTTGCCGGTTATTGCCTCCTTTTCTTTCGACGCGGGCGGTAATACCCTTTTCGGCAATCCCCCGGAAATATGCGCCGTAATTGCCGGGTCGTTGGGAGCGGATCTGGTCGGCGCCAATTGTTCGGCGGGACCCGAAGGACTGGTGGAACCGGTAAAAAGAATAAATACAGTGGCCTCGGTACCGCTAGTGGTAAAGCCTAATGCCGGATTGCCCGATTTTTGCGACGGGGTAATAACTTTTAGGGAGACTCCCGAATCATTCCGCCAATTTGTCAAGATTTTTTGCGATCATGGGGTCCGTCTTATCGGCGGTTGCTGTGGAACAACTCCTCAATTTATTGAGGTAATCAAGGATGAAACAGCTAAAATGCAAATCACTCCGTTTGTTTCAAAAACACAGGGCCGGAACATAGCTTCTCCGTACCAATTGTATAATATTGATGAAGCGGTTCAGTCACCGACGGGTTGGTTGCCATTTGATGACAAGACCGAAGATTACCTTGCGGTGATTGATATTGCCCGGGAATTGACAATTAAAGGCGCGCGCCTAATGGTCCTTGATTTTAACGATTCTAAGAT
>JBJKPO010000036.1:0-5158 GCA_046706235.1 Bacillota bacterium
ATGGCGGCTTTTTTAGAAGCTTGCGTGAAAGTCAAACGGAATATCGTGGTCTCCGGAGGGACCGGCAGCGGTAAAACGACTACTTTAAATGTGTTATCCTCGTTTATTCCACCGGATGAACGGATTATTACCATTGAAGACGCCGCTGAACTGCAACTAAGGCAGGAACATGTGGTTTCAATGGAAACCAGACCGGCCAACATCGAAGGCAAGGGCGCGGTTACCATGCGGGACCTGGTAAAAAATGCTTTACGAATGCGACCCGACCGGATTGTGGTCGGAGAAGTCCGTGGCGGCGAAGCTTTAGATATGCTTCAAGCGATGAATACCGGTCATGATGGATCCTTAACCACCGGTCACTCCAATTCCCCTCGTGATATGCTTGCCAGGCTGGAAACCATGGTATTAATGGCCGGAATGGAATTACCGATAAAAGCGATCCGGGAGCAGATTGCCTCGGCGGTGGATTTAATCATCCAACAGTCCCGTTTGCGGGACGGCAGTCGTAAAATCACTTATATTACCGAAGTTCAAGGGATGGAAGGCGATATGATAACCTTGCAGGACATTTTCGTATTTGACCAAAAAGGTGTCGACGACACCGGCCGGATCCTTGGACAATTAAAACCGACCGGCATCAGACCAAAATTTGTTGAGAAATTTGAAATCTCCGGTATAAAACTCCCGCCGGAACTTTTTAATGAGTTGACAGTTTACAGTTGACGGTTGAGAGTTGTGAATGTGTTGTTCCAGTTAGTAAAGGGGTGAATCAAAATGCTGCCGATCGCGATATTTTTAGTATTTCTAGCGGTATTCCTATTGGTGGTTTCCGGGTTAAACAAATGGAAACCAAAAGTTAAAATAAATAATAGGTTGGAACGGTATATCTCAGCTTTAACCGCGGATATTACCATTGATAATATAATTAAGCCCAAGTGCAAGGAATCGGCCGGTGGAGAATTGAATCAAGCAATTAAGAAAATAATCGATCAGTGCGGGAAGAAAATTGAAGTAAAAGGATATACCAAACGAATTGAAATTGAGTTGCGGAAAGGTGATATTCCGTTACGGGGTTATGAATTTATCTTTATAAATACCGGTATTGCCATCGGTTTGGTGGGGATAATCTTTCTTTGGAACCACAATCCGGTTTCAATGTTTACGGCGGCGCTTCTGGGTATAACCGGTCCAATTATCCGGCTTCGTTTTCGGCAGCAAAAAAAAGCTGCCAAATTTAACAGTCAAATTGGCGATGCCCTGGTGATGGTATCCAATTCATTAAAAGCCGGTTATGGTTTCTTACAAGCCATCGATATGGTAGCCAAAGAGATGGCGCCTCCCATTCAATCCGAGTTTGCACGGGCAATTCAGGAAATTAATCTTGGCATTACCGTTGAAGAAGCCTTAATTCGCCTTACTCAAAGGGTTTCAAGCCCGGATTTGGATTTGGTGATTACCGCCATGCTGATTCAACGGCAAATTGGCGGTAATCTTTCCGAAATACTGGATAATATCTCCCAAACCATCCGGGAACGGATTCGAATTAAAAGCGAAGTCAAGGCGTTAACCGCCCAGGGAAGATTATCGGGGTTAATTATCGGAATTCTGCCCATTGGAATAGGATCGTTCTTATTATTGGTCAACCCCCAATATATGATGCAATTGTTTACCGACCCCCGGGGTCAATTCATGCTGTGGTATGCCGTAGTCGCCGAATTGGTCGCCGTTTTAATCATCCGCAAGATAATCAATATCAAAGTATAGAGAATAAAGAATATTAGAGGTGAGTTTGATGCTTGTGATTGCAATTATCCTGACTTTTATCAGTGTTACCGGTTTGGTATACCGCTGCGGGTCCTACTGGATAACAAGGCGGAAGCCGGTTAAAATGAGACTGGAACGGTTAAAACCACCGCTGCCTTTATACAACCAACCAGAAATCGATTTACCTGAATCATTGGTAATCCGTTTATTTGGACCGGTAATTAACGGATTGTTCGGGGTAGTCTTGAAACTTACTCCGGAAAATATGAGAAACCGGATGGAACACCTTTTGGACTCAGCCGGGCGGCCATGGCACTTAAAAGTTAAGGAATACCTGGTTCTTAAAATGTTGGCCGGCGCCGGTTTTCCTTTATTGATTTATTGTATCGCCAGGGCCTTTAATCCTCAAATGAAATTAATTATCATTGCCGCTTCCTTTTTAGTGGCTTTGATTATACCGGATTTTATTTTGAAACGGCTGGCAAAAGCTCGTCAGTTAAAAATCATGGCCGGCTTACCCGATGCGTTGGATTTATTAACCGTCAGCGTGGAGGCGGGTTTGGGATTTGATCAAGCGTTGTTGAAACTGGTCGAAAAAATTAAGGGGCCTTTGATGGAGGAATTCAAGCGGGTCTTGCATGAAATCAGAATCGGCAAAAGCAGGCGGGATGCCCTGCGTGAAATGTCGGCCCGTACCGGGGTGGAAGATTTACGGAATTTTGTGGTGGCGATAATTCAAGCGGATCAATTAGGCGTCGGCATCGGAAATGTCCTGCGAATCCAATCGCGGCAATTACGGCAAAAAAGGCGTCTTAGGGCCGAGGAGCAAGCGCAGAAAGCACCGATTAAAATGTTGATTCCGATGATTATTTTTATTTTTCCGTGCCTGTTTATTATTTTATTAGGCCCCGGTATTTTGCAATTAATTGATAATTTCGTTAGAATAAAAAGGTGAAGTGTTTAGCATGGATAAGATGGTAAGCGTTTACCGGGAAACCGGACAGTTGTTTTCACGGGTGAGATTGGCAAATTCTTTTGGAGCCAGGTTGCGCGGCTTGATGTTTTACCCGGAAATGCCGGACATTGATGGACTTTTACTGGTTTCATGCAGTTTTGTACATATGTTTTGGAGGCGGGTTCCGTTGGATTTGATCTATCTTTCCCGGGACCGGGAAGTGTTACTAACGGTTGAGGATCTCGCTCCTTATAAAATAGGGCCATTTGTAAAAAAATCATTTTTTATCCTGGAAACCGCCGCTGGAATAGTTGCCTTAAAGAACATTCGGCGCGGCGATCAAATTTGGTGGCAGTAAACTCATTTAAAGGAGTGTTGGCAATGGCTGATAACACCCTGGATAAACCATCCTTTTATGAATCGCAACTAAAAAACTTTTATGAAATCGGGCGTGCCTTATCCTCCGAAAAAGATTCCTTTAAATTACTCGATTTAATCATCACTAACAGTATTAACCTTACTTGCTCCGACGCCGGGACTATCTACCTGATCATTGAAAAAGAAACCGGCAACTTATCATTTTTCAAGGGAAATCACCGGGATCATAAACTCTTGAAGTTCGCCATTACAAAAAATCAAAGCATGGATGTGCAATATCAGGAATCGGTATCGCCAATCACACCGCAAAGCATTTGTGGATACACCGCAATAACCGGCCTGGCTTTAAAGATCGACAATGCATATTCCATTCCGGCCGAAGCGGAATACTCGCATGATAAAAACTACGATTTGGCAACCGGTTATTTAACCAAATCGGTATTGTCGATCCCGATGAAGACCCAGGAAGATAAAGTGATGGGCGTAATTCAGTTGATCAATAAAAAAAGCTCCGGCGCCGGTCAAATTATTAATTATTCCCGGCCGGATTTGCTTGAAAACATCATCCCGTTTGACGCTACGGATGAATTGGTGATGACTTCTCTCGCCGGACAGGCCGCCGTGGTCATGGAAAACAACTTATTATACCGGGATATGGAGATTCTTTTGCAAAGTTATATTCAGCAAAATACCCAATTGGAAATTTTAAGCCGGAATATACTAAAGGCTCACGAGGAAGAACGAAAACGAATCGCCAGGGAGATTCATGACGGTCCCGCCCAATCTATCGTAAATCTCTCCCTGGAGGTGGAAATCTGTAAAAAGTATTTCCAAACCGGCGACACTGTAAAATTTACCGAAAGCCTGAATAATTTAAATGACAGCATTAAGTCTACTTCCAGGGAAATCCGAACCATTATTTATAACTTGAAACCATCTTACCTGGACGATGGACTGTTGAAAGCATTGGAAAATCATTTTCATAATTTTTCGGTTAATACCGGCATTAACGTACAATTTTTAGTATCCGAACCGGAAATCAATCTGGAATACTATCTGAGTTCAACCATTTACCGGATTGTCCAGGAAGCGCTTACCAATATTTATAAACATGCCGGCGCCGAAAAAGTCGAGGTTCGGATTGGGCGTTATAATGGTAAACTAATTATCACCATTATTGATAACGGCAAGGGGTTTGATCCCGCGCATCCGGGGAAGAAACGAAATCCCTCCGAGACTGGTTTTGGACTGGAAGGCATGCGGGAACGGGTCGAACTTATCAAAGGGACTATGAATATTCAGTCTCAGCCGGGTCAAGGCACTAAAATCCGCCTGGAGATTCCTTTGAATGGAAAGCAGGATAATAATGTAAATAAATGATTATAATTGGAGGATACCTTTGATCATCAGCGCCAGCCGCCGGACTGATATTCCGGCCTTTTTCGGAGACTGGTTTATCAATCGGATCCGGGAAGGTTATTTTTTACGGGTCAACCCCTATAATCCCAATCAAGTGAAAGAAATCAGCCTTCGACCGCAGGATGTGGATTTATTGGTTTTTTGGACCAAAAATCCCGGGCCGTTTTTAAAATGCTTGGACCGGCTCGATGATTGGGATTACCGGTATTTGTTTCATTTCACCTTGAATGATTATCCCCCGGTCTTTGAGCCGTTGGTCCCCGGTATCAATCAGCGAGTGGATATGTTTAAGGCCTTGAGCGATCGGATCGGTCCCGAGCGGGTCATTTGGCGCTATGATCCGGGTATTTTAAGTTCATTGACCCCCGTGGATTATCATG
Source organism: Bacillota bacterium (assembly GCA_046706235.1). GTDB lineage: Bacteria > Bacillota > UBA4882 > UBA8346 > UBA8346 > JAEZJQ01. The sequence goes on from JBJKPO010000036.1 coordinate 4,897, forward strand.
TGGAAAAAATCGAACGTCTGGCCGGAGTTCTCCATGGATATACTAGGCGGATGATTATCAGTTTCATGGACTTTTATGAGAAGGTAAACCGGCGGCTCCGGGTATTAACCCTTTCGCAAGGAATCCAATTCAGTGATTTTTTAAAGGAGGGAAATCGTCCGTTGTTAGATTTGTTTTGCGCTAAAATAAGCGGAATTGCGGAAACTTGTGGGATAGAGGTCTTTTCCTGCGTGGAAGCCATTGACCTCTCCCGGTACCGGAT
>JBJKPO010000037.1:0-8518 GCA_046706235.1 Bacillota bacterium
ATGTCTTAATATGATATTTTCACATTGCTAAAAAATTCGGTTATCGAAATTATACCGGACATCGACCCGGAAAAAATAAAGATTGAAGAAAGTCTTAAAGATCTTGGGGCGAACTCGGTCGACCGAATGGATATCACTATCCGTATGATGGAACTGCTGGATCTTAAAGTCCCGCTGGTGGAATTCGGCGATATTAAAAATATGCAGAGTTTGGTGGACTTTTTATACGCCAAGAAATTTGCTTGATATCCAAAGTGATATTAAAAAAGGGGGATTCATGAAAGAACGAGTCTTTATAACCGGAATGGGCGTTATCAATTCAATAGCCGATTCTGTTGTCGGCTTTGAGCGATCATTAAAAGAAGGCCGGCAGGGTATTGGTTTTTTTCAAAACAGAACGACCACGGCATCCATGAATATCGGCGCTGAAATTCGTGATTTTTCATTTGGATCAATGCTTGAGAGCTTTGCCTCGTTTCCGGAAGTGCCGGATGAGGCCGTTTTAAAAGCGAAAAAAGGCGCGGCGCGGGCCCCGTTTGCAATTCAAGTCGCCTTATCGGTTCTTTTCGAAGCTTATATTCAAGCGAAACTTTTTCAAAGACCCGTTGAACCGGATAAACTGGGAATTGTCGTCGCGGGCAGCAATTTAACCAACCCGGTTCAAGCCGGATACGCCCCTAAATTTCAGCAGCACCCGGAATACTTATCCCCGCTGTATGCGCTTCAATTCATGGACACGGATCACATTGGAACTTTAAGCGATATTTTTCAGATTGCCGGGGAAGGGTTTACGGTGGGCGGTGCTTCGGCCAGTGGGAACTTGGGAATTATAAAAGCTTATCAATTAATCCAATTGGGAATTGTTGAGGCTGGTATTGTCATTGGCGCAATGGCCGATTTGACGGATATGGAACTGCAGGGATTTTACAATATCGGGGCCCTGGGAGGGAAAAAGTTCCATGCGGAACCCGGGAAAGCCTGCCGTCCTTTCGACAGGGATCATGAAGGATTCATCTATGGACAAGCAGGCGGTTGTTTGGTTTTAGAATCGTTCGCATCAATCCAAAGACGAGATATTTCTCCACTGGCCGAGATCTTGGGGGGAGTGGTTCTTCTTGACGGAAACCGTCTCAGCGATCCCAGTGAAAATGGCGAAGTCAAGGCGATGGAGTCCGCTTTAAAGCAAGCCGGCATTACGGCTCAAGATATAGATTATATAAATACCCATGGGACTTCTTCGCCGCTGGGAGACGCGACGGAGTTAAGCGCTATCAAAAGGGTATTCACGCAAGAAATTGGCCGTATTTGGATTAACGCCACCAAAGGTTTAACCGGGCATTGTTTGTTTGCGGCGGGAGTTGTGGAAGCGATCGCCTCGGTAATTCAAATGAACGCGGGGTTTATTCATCCGAATCTCAACCTGGAAAATCCAATCGACCCGGAATTTCGATTTGGGAGTAAAACCGCAACAGCAGCGCAAATAAATACTGTAATAAGTAATTCTTTTGGTTTTGGCGGCATCAATACCGCAGTGGTTTTACGAAAAGCGCGCTAAAAACCAGGTTCGAATTTTAAAATTCGAGGTGAACAAAATGAATGTACGCGCCAATGATGTTATAAAAAAGGATGATCCGGGAATTGATGAATCAACTTTCTATGAAGATATATTTATAAGGACGAACCTGCTTTTGTCGAAAAAAATGCAGCAAAAGTTACGAAATTCCCGGGTTGCGATTATCGGGCTTGGAGGAATTGGTGGAATAGCCGCAGAAATGATTGCCCGTTGTGGGATCGGTACTGTTGGACTATCGGATATTGAGTGTTTTGAACCTTCCAATTTAAACCGGCAAATTTTTTCAGACTTTTATAATGCTTATGGTCCCAACCACCTAAGAAAAGCTCATATTGCCGAGGAACGGCTAAAACAAATCAATCCTTTCAGTCATTTAGAAGTTATTGCCGACGGAATAAATAATCGAAATGTAGAAGATTTTTGCAAGAAGTATGACTGTATTATTTGCCAGCCGGATCGGGAATCCATTAAGGTTTTAGTGCACCGGATCGCCAAAAAATATTCAATACCGGTAGTTACGGCATCACGAACTAATTGTAACGGTAATCGTTGGACTATTGCGGCTAAAGTTTGGGATTATAAAAGTAATAAAGACTTAAAAACGTTCGAGGAAACAAATCATCCGGAATTATTGGCATATAATCTGAAAGAGCTTACTGATAAAGTATTAAAGGAATATGATCGAAAAGTTTGTGAAAAAGTAAAAGAAAAATGGCGCGAGATAATTTTATCCGGAAATACGATTGAATATGGCTTAATAGAGCAAAATGAAGCGATAAAAACCATGGAAAACTATTCGGACATTTTTTATAAATGCCATATTATTGCTCCCATAGCCAATATCGCCGGTTGTATGGCCAGTATTGAAGCCATTAAACTATTGTTGGGAGTTTCAATTAAACAATATGCCGTTGATTTATGGAATGGCGATATATGTTCATTATAGAAGGGAGTCTTTCGACAGGGATTGTTTTTAAACCATTTTGGGCGGATCAAACTAGCTGACAGGTATTTTCCAAAGCTTTTTCATTTATGATCAAGAGCTTTTTATTGCCGATTAAATCAATAATTCCCATCTCTTTAAGGGCGTTCAGTTTCCGCGAGATCGTCTCCCGGGTTACGCCAATGTAGTTGGCCATTTCTTCCCGGTTTATCGGCAAGTCGATCACAATCGTTCCATCCGGCTGCGTTTTGCCATATTTATTACGAAATTCAGCTAACATCAAACAGATCCGGCTATTGGTCTCCCTGGGACTGATACTGCTTAGCAAGTTTTCCATCTTATCAAGGCGTTCGCATAATTCCTCCATGATTTTGATACCAATGGCAGGATACTGTAAAAGCAATTGTTGGCAATCTTGCCGGGTGACCATGCAGATCAAGGTATCCTCCATGGTTTCAGCGTTGTACTCCGCCAGTTTCTGTTTCAAGAAAAGATTGCGTTCCCCGAAAAAATCACCCTCCGCCAGGATATATAATATCTGCTCCTTGCCCTCGGCCGAATTACGGAAAATTTTCACTTTCCCTTTATTGATCAGGAGTAAGTTATCCAGAGGTTCTCCTTCCCGGCAAATCATGCTGCCTTTGGAATACTTTTTCTGAATGACCAAAGACACGATCTTCCGGAGTTCTTCGTCATTTAGAGAAGCAAAGATTGGGACCTTACGGGCGCATGGCTGGTGGCAATGATAACTGCAATAACATATTGAATTGGTCATCTACGTTACTCCGCTATTATTATTGAAACTGCGTTTCAATTTGAACATTCTCCCTTATTTTATCATAAAATCACTCCGTTCGCGAAAATGTGATTCAAATCATAGCTAAATATCCCTAAATTTGTTGTTTTTGGTTTCGACCGAACAATGAATCTTTTCGGTTTTTTACCGCCGCCTTTCGGGAGGCGAAGAGTTCGCGCCCTAAAATGCGCGAGTGATACTCATTAGCTATTAAATTGGGTTTATCACAACTCTACTAATCGACTTTATCTATCATATGTATTCGGACAATGGGCTGTTACTTCGGACGGGAGGCTGATTGTTCCAGGGATTCCTTGAATTCTCTGATTTAATCACCAGTTAAGCAAGGAAAATATAGTTGAAGAATGGAAGTCTGAAAAGGAGTGGAAATAGCTTTGCCAAAAGTAAAATGTACGGTTGATAGTTGTGAATTCTGGGGAGAAGGGCAAGTTTGCACAGCGGAGGAGATCTGGGTCAAAAATGACATTACCGGCGACCCGGATGACTTCGCCAATCATTTTATTAATGCCAGTTCGGTGGAGTTTAGCGAGGAGATTGGCGAAAAGCCGGAAGACAAAAATAAGGGAACCAATGAACCCAGATTACAAAATGAAACTGCCCATACTTCCCCACAAACTTGTTGCGATACCATGCGACCTAAACGCCAAGGCCGGGGTGGTTGTTGCTGTGGGTAGATAAATTCAAGCCAATGGCGGACTTTATGGTACTTTAGTACTGAAGTCCGCCATTTTCCTTCATACGGAATCAGCGCTTATTATTTCATTTTCATTTGTTGCTGGTTATTCTGCTGTTGGCTCGCCTGCTGTTGCGCCATGTTTTCCATGGCGTATTGCGGTTCTTGCCCCTCAATATAATTAATTCTATTGTTAAGGTCTTGGCTCATCTGGTCGAGTTGTTTGGTAAAATTGTTAAACATTTGTTTTGCCATTGGATCTTGGGTATCCAGAGCAAAAGATTGAAAATTGCCGCTCAACGTTTTAATCATGCCTAGGGCCTGGTACATTTACGCACCAACTGTCATTTTCTTTCCCTCCTTTTTGAGGATAGATTGTACCGGAACACAACTCGATATTCCGTATAAAATCCCTTTATAAATGGGAAGAATGGAAAAATGGAGTAGTGATGGTATGAAAAGAATTGGCCTATATTTTACCTGGCTGCTTATTTTATTAATGGCGTTCCTGCCGCTCTATCCTCTCAGGGAAGGACTTAGCGTCGGCAAAACTCCGCCGGAAATAAACCGCCTGCACTGGCAAACCAATAACACCACCAGAATATGGGGCGATGATTGGAAACAACTTCAGGAGCAGGTTATTAATATCAGAGTTCGGGCTAATCCGGCCCTGCCGCGTTATGTAGCGGTCGTCGATCCCAACTCCTGGCAGGAAGCGTTAGCGGCTTGCTCTTTGATTTCAAGTCCCGTAAACGCATTTATCATATTGGCGGATAACGGCGCAATCCCGCAAATGCTCCAAAATTTAATAACCTCAAATTCCAGACGGGCAAGTACTCCAACCGATCTTTTATTGATAGGCAAGGTGACGCGGTTTGAGACCGCCTTTCGGCGGCAGGGCTATCGAACCACAAGCATTCCAGCCTCTGATTTTGCTGCCACTGCCCGGCAAATCGATCTGGAACTTTCCAAGACCTCCGGTTTAAGCCGAGAGGTATTTTTAATCAACGGGGCTGCCAGCCCTGCGCTGGCGCTTCCGGCGGCAGTCTGGGCCGCCCATCGCGGCACGCCGGTTTTATTTTTCAATGGAAATAATTTACCGGACATTACCAAAACCGCGCTTCGTACCCGGCGGGGAAATTGTCGCATCTATATCATGGCGCCCCCTGGCTCCACTAATCGGAACTTAAAAAAAGAGTTGGCTGCCCTAGGGAAAATAACCGAAATCGGCGACATGGACCCGGCGCAAAATTCGGTTGTTTTCGCCCGGTTCTTTGATAAAAGTACCGGCTTGGGCTGGCAAACAACCAATAAAAACACGGATGGAGGCAAACAATTCCTGCTTGCCCCCGGCGGGGATTGGCGCATGGGAATTGTCGGGGTTCAACTCTTTAATGGCGGAATCTTCGGCCCAATCCTGGTGTCAATGGATAAGACCAGATTGCCCCTGGCTTTGGAGAAGTTCTACTTTACCACCAAACCCGACTGGTGGGTAACCCCTGCCGAAGGGCCATATAATCACACCTGGATATTGGGTAACACGGAACAAATATCGTATTCGCAACAAGGCCGGGTTAACTTCCTGGAAGAGATCAGCGACTACCAAAGCAAGGGTTCTCAAGGTATCAGTGGGCTTGAGTCCATTACATTGATTTGGTATGTTCTATCCATCGTATGCGCTCTTTTGGCGTGGGCGCACCTAAGCACCCGTATGTTTCAGCTATCGCCGTTCATGCGGTTGGGGTGGATTTTACTCATGCTGGCGTTGGGACCAATCGGATTGTGGGCCTATTATATCAGCTACCGGGGATACGGGCACCAGACCGCCAAAGGAGATTTTCTCCGGCCGCGCTGGGTGGAGGTGCTGGCTGCAACCTGCAGCACTTTGGGGTTTGGTATGCCTGTCATGATACTTACAGCTTTTGCGATGACTTACTGGGGGCTTCCGCTCATTCTCAACCGGGGACCTTTATTCATTTTTACCGGTCCCATGTTTCAAAGCATATTATGGTCTTACGTGGCGGCAATTCTGGTAAATTCTTTGCTCTTTGTACCGTTGATGCTGGCTTTCAAAGAAAATTCCACTTACTGGGATACGGTCAAGGATAACTTTATTACCGTTTTTTGGTCAATGACGTCGATTTCAGCCGGCATGATGCCGGTAATGTGGTGGATTATGATGAAATACCTTCCGATGATGCCGCGTGAGGAGAATTTATTATGGTGGGGCAGCATGTATGCCTCAAGTTTAGCCGGACTGCTCACCGGTTATATCGGCAATTGGCCTTTGGTAATCGGCGGCAGAAAAAAAGGAACCATGTGAGGAGGTTGAATTATGGAAATTAAACGCCGTCTTGGACATATTCGAAACCTCTTCTGGACAATGTTTATTCTTTTTTTAGCCCTGCTCGGCTTTTTTACCTTCTACCGTCCCGGATTCTATCGCACCGTTCCGGCTCCACAGCCGTTAGATACGGAAATCGGGCTGACAACCGTCCGTCTGGCGGGCAATACCCCATTTGAAATTGCGGTAGCTATTTCACAAACCGTCTATCCGGCTACATTCCATGACAACAAACCGGGGGCGGTAATTCTGGTTCCGGTGAAGGATTGGCGGGCTGGAGTGGTGGCGACGGAGATCAGCCATTTTCCAATAAACGCCCCGGTATTATATACCGAAAGAGAGAAAATTCCCGTCATCACTTTGAATGAATTAAAGCGATTGGACCCGGAAGGGGTTTTTGTGGATGGAAAAGTAAAGGTCTTGCTCATTGGCAATACCGGGGAGACCGTAAAAAATCAATTACGCCATGAAAACTTTAAATTTCGCGTCCTTACCGCCCCGTCGCCGGAAACTTTGGCTGCTTTGCTTGACGACTATAAGGCCATGTATCACGCCGATCATTCCGATGAAGTCATCATCGTACCTAAAGATAACCCGGAGTATGCCGTTCTCGCCACATCCTGGGCCGCCCATATGGGAGACACTATTCTTTTTGCCGGCCATGACGGATTGGCCGCGGCGACGCGAAAAGCGCTAACCAACCGGTGGAAAGCTCATATCTATGTGCTCGCCACCGAAAAAGAGATTCCGCAAAAGGTACTGGCGGAACTGAGCAGATATGGCCATGTTCAGCGCATACCCGGCAAGGATGTCTGGGAAATGTCGGCCGGTTTTGCGGGATACAAAGATGTCGGCCGGGATTTGGGATTCTGGCTATTCCGGATCACCCGTAACTTCGGTTGGGGTGTGGCGGAAGCCGGGCACAACTTTACTTTTATTAATCCAAAGTATCCGGAATACGCCATTCCCGCCTCGATCCTTTCCCATATGGGCAAACACGGACCATTCTTAATGGCCGGTAACGATATTCCGCCTCCGGTAATTAAATATCTGGAAACCGTCCAGCCATCTTATACTTCCTCTCAGGACCAACTCTTCAACCATGGCTGGATTATCGGAAATGCCTCAATGATCAGTCCGGGAGTACAATATCAGGCTGATAAATTACTACAGGTAAAGAGGCCTTAAAGGAGGCGCGTTATGCCAAAAATAGTAGCCATCTTCCCCTCTCATGAGACGGCGGTTGAAACCAGCAAAATACTACTGGATCACAATATCGCCGACTATTCGTTAGATGAACTAAGTTATGATTATGAAAGTCCGATTAGACAGGAACTTTTTCTTAGCCGCCGTGAAGGTAGGGTCATTGCGTTAACGGCTGTTATAGGAATAATTCTCGGATTGCTTCTTTTCTATTGGTTAACACTATCTCCCGTAATCGGCGCTTTATTTAGCTGGCTTTTAGGTGGCGGATTACCGGTGGCGCTTTTTACGGGCGGCGGTCTCGGCGCCGCTTCCGGCAGTTTGCTGGCTGGTCTCTATGTATTGAGCGCTCCATTAAAACAAGACTATAAAGGACGATGGCTCTTTGTTCTCTATTGCCGGGATAATGCTCAATTAGCGGAGGCTAAGGCTATTATCAAAGTATCGCCGGGTTTCATCATATAAGCATTATCTGGTTTCTAAACATTGTCCTTGGGAAACCTGACCAAACTGATTAAACCGGATGAAACATCATCCTGGTCATTGTTCGCTCATTTGTTAGCCATGCTTACTTTTGGGGTTCTTTTCGTATTGGCGGCTCGATTTTGGGAGCCTTTAAAAAGCCGTTTGGCTATGGAATGCGACACCGGTTGGGAAAGATAGTCATACCGGCCTGGCTGGCCAAGGCTCCGATGGTTGGTTTGGCGCAAAAAAGCTACAATTTTAAAATTAGATATGTTATCATCCGCTCTTATTTGAAGTTCAATGAATCACAGTCAAATCGTCGTGATTCGGGAGAAGTATTTAAAACCAAGACCGGCATTGAATTAATAACGAATATGTTTACTTTTCCATTATGAATTCCGATAGTAACCTTTTTTCTCCAGTCAGTTCCCGGATTGGTTGAATATCCTGGGTAACCTCCAGGGTTCTAAGAAATTCTTCTTTGGTGTTTCGCACTGCAA
>JBJKPO010000038.1:0-5596 GCA_046706235.1 Bacillota bacterium
TTCTAAAGCCATAACTAATTCAACAATGTCCAATGAATCCGCACCCAAATCATCCACGAAAGAAGCTTGCTCAGCTACTTCTTCTTCATCAACTCCTAACTGTTCCACGACAATATCTTTTACCTTGCCAAAGATATCCAACCACTTCACCTCCTTCCAATGGGGGGTGGTTAAAAAATATTAAATCTGTTGTCGACTGACTTTCCTTTGTATTGAAATCATCCCTGTTATGGGATGAACCTCACATCGCCATCCCGCCGTCCACATTCAATACATGGCCGGTAATTTAACCGGCGGCGGAAGATACTAAAAACACTACTGCCTCAGCGACATATTCCGGTTTTCCTAGAACACCCAATGGAATTAAACGCATTAAGTTTTCTCCGGCTTCGGTGGACATGGCTTCCGTCATTTTAGACTCGATAAAACCGGGAGCAATAGCGTTAACTCGGATATTACGTGAACCCAATTCTTTAGCCATTGTTTTGGTGAAAGAAATTAAACCGCCTTTTGAGGCCGCGTAATTAGCCTGACCCGGATTTCCCATAAGTCCGATTACCGACGCAATATTTACGATTTTTCCGGAACGTTGTTTCATCATCGGTTTAATTGCGGCTTTGGTACAGAGAAACGCCCCTTTAAGATTGATATTCAGAACCGCGTCCCAATCCTCTTCCGACATTCGCATTAATAAATTATCTTTGGTAATTCCGGCATTGTTAACCAGAATATCAAGTTTGCCGTAGGTTTTAAGCGTTTCGGAAACCATTGCTTCACAATCAGCTGCTTTCGTAACATTACCAACCAAGGAAAGAGCCTGCCCCCCTGATTGCCGAAGTTCCTCGGCAGTTTTATGCACATCCGCCATAACGTCGGAAATTACCACTGAAGCGCCCTCAGCTACCAACGCCGACGCAATGGCTTTCCCAATTCCTCTGGCCGCACCGGTAACAATTGCAACTTCACGCGCTAATCTCATATTACTAGACCTCCTTTAAAATTGCAAGTGCTTTTTTAAGAGAACTTGAATCCTCGCAATTCACTATCGTAGCATTATTTAATGTCTTTTTCGCCAGACCCGCTAAAACTTTTCCCGGTCCGACCTCACAAAAAATCCGAACATCCTGTGATTCTAAAAAACGAAGGGTATCTTCCCATAATACCGGGGAATAAATTTGACGATACAAGTTATCGGCCAGTTCGTTCCGGGAAGCCGGTAACGCGGAAACATTCGAAACCAAAGGGATATTCGGCTCTTTCCAAGATACCGCGACTAAATCGTTTTGAAGCATTTCGGCTGCCTGTTTCATAAAGCTGGAATGAAAAGCGCCGCTTACCTGTAATGGAATTAATCTACCGCCTTTTTGGCTCACCAGTTCCGATAACCCGGTAATACCTTCCTTGACGCCGGAAACAACGATTTGCCCGGGGCAATTAAAATTGGCGGCTTCAACCCTGGAAACAATTTTTAAGCAACCGGCCAAAGTGTCCCGGTCTAAACCCAGAACCGCAGCCATGGTTCCTTGGTGATCGGGATCGGCTTCCGCCATTAATTGAGCCCGGCGATTTACCAAACGTAACGCGTCGGCGAAAGAAAGCGCTTCCGCGGCTATCAAGGCGCTATATTCCCCCAAGCTGTGGCCGGCAACAAAATCCGGTTGGATTCCCTCCGCTTTCAGTACCCGGAATAACGCAATACTAGTGGTTAAAATACCAGGCTGGCTATTCCGGGTATCCCGCAATTGCTCTTCCGGACCATTAAAACACAAGCTAGATAAGGACCGTCCCAGTATTTGATCGGCATTTTGAAAAACCTCCCGGGCAATCTCATAATTTTCACAAATTTCTTTCCCCATTTTCACATATTGTGATCCTTGTCCCGGAAAAATAAAAGCAATTTTGGACATCTTGGTCTCCTTTTTTTATTGTACCGCATACCGGGTATTTATCGAATTAGTAATAATAGAGATGATATCTTCATTAATAGCTTTAATAGCCGCCTTAATTGCATTTTTAATGGCTTTTGCGTTGGAATTGCCGTGACTAATCATGCTGATACCGTTTAAGCCGAGCAAAGGGGCTCCGCCGTATTCGGTCGGATCGAGGCTCATTTTTATTTTTTTAATTGGATTTTTAATTAAAAGACCGCCCAATCTGGAATAATAATTTGTGGATATCGCCTTTTTTATTTCCGAGAATAAAACAGCGGCCAATCCTTCGGAGAGTTTCAAAATAGCATTCCCTACAAAACCGTCGCAAACAATAACTTCACAATAGCCTTGATGAACATCCACGCCTTCAATATTGCCGATAAAATTCAAATTGCTTTTTTTAAGGAGTTGATGCGTTTCAATGGTCAATTTATTACCCTTGGTATCCTCCTTGCCGACGCTAAAAAGACCAATCCTTGGATTCATTAATCCTAAAACTTTTTCGGCGTATATCGAGCCCATAATAGCGAATTGAAGCAAGTTATCCGGTTCACAATCCGCATTGGCGCCGGCATCCAGTAAAACGCTTATCCCGGTTTTAGTCGGCATCGGAGCGGCAATAGCCGGTCTATTAATGCCGCGAATTCGTCCCATGTTTAATAACCCCGCCGCCATTGCCGCTCCGGTATTTCCGGCGGAAATTACCGCCGCGGCTTTCCCCTCTGTTACTAAACGGTTGGCGACAACCAGTGAGGAATCCGTTTTCCGTTTAACGGCGTTAGCCGGATGCTCATCCATTAAAATTACTTCCGAAGCCGGAAATATATCAATTTTTAAATTCGACAGGGCCTTATTCGCCAATTCTTTTTGGACATCTTTTTCAATGCCCACCAGTATTACATCGGCGCCAAATTCACGGCACGCGTCAATTGCTCCTAAAACCATTTCCTTCGGAGCAAAATCTCCACCCATGGCATCAACGGCAATTTTCAAGGAAAACAAACACCTCTTTGAAAAAATCTTCGTCAACAAAATGTTAATTATTATTGACGCACAACTCATAACTTTAAATTGAAGTTATGCTTCAAATTGAAGTATGACTTCGACAATGATGCCGGACTACAAAAAAATAAGGCCGCCCGACCTTCAAGCTAAGAATCAAACGTTTATCCCAAGTTCCTAAAATTAACTGGTTTATACTTTTTTAGGTTGATTTTGGGTAACAACTTCCCGGTCCTTATAATAACCACAATTTGGACAAACTTGATGCGGTAATTTAGCTTCGTGACACTGTGGACACGTGCCAATCGATGGAATCACCAATTTCAAATTCGCTCGTCTTAACCTTTTCCTGGTCCGGGAGGTCCTATTCTTGGGGTTCGCCATCGGTTCCACCTCCTTTTAATCTATGCACTCTATTTTTATTCTTTGCTTCCTTGTCTGTTAATAAAACTTTCAGCTTCGCAAACTGGGGATTAATTGTTTCCCTGGAACAATTACATATCTCTTGATTAAGATTCCGCCCACAACTCGCGCATAATCCCTTACAATCGAGACGGCATACAAAACTCATCGGTAATGCCAAAAAAACCTGTTCCTGTATGCACTCCCGGAGATCAATTACATCACCCGTAAACTTAAAAAAGTTATCATCACTTAAATCCGAATTCTCATGAAGGGCGTTTTGCGATACAAATTGTTCTTGCACTAGCACCCTGCCGGTTCCGGCAAAATTCTCCAAGCAACGACCGCAATCAACCGTATATTTAAATGATAAATCCGCTTGAACTAAAAAACCTTTACCAATGTTAGTGATGGTGCCGTTAACCGCGACCGGTTCGGCAAGTTTAAGATCCAGACCGCAATCGGAAATAAAAATCTCCTGCTGACCCTGAAATTGAATAGTTCCACCGCGTACTTCAAGGATCGAACCAATACTAACCCTCACTAAAAATCACCTGCGAATAATTATATAGGGTAATTTTTGAAAAGTCAATCATTCCCTTAAGCCACTTTTTTAAAACCGGAAAAAACACTATTTAGCAGGTTTTTTCCGTAACTTCCAAAAAGAAAGCAACATAGCCCCGGAAAAGATCGGAGATGCTAACTTCACTAAAACGGTGTGAAAACCCAAGCAATATCCACCGTTTTCCAAAGAGTTGCGGCACGCAACTCCACTACGGGGAGGAGGTGAATTAAATGGGCACTGGTCAAAAACGAAACACTCCGGTTGTTTTGGGAGCCCAACAAGCCTTGGATAAATTCAAATATGAAATCGCGAACGAATTAAATATTGATACCTCTAAAATTCAAGGTGGCTATTGGGGTTATATGATGACCCGGGATACCGGCGCTATTGGTGGTAACATGGTCCGCCGCATGATCGAAGCTGCTGAGCGTTCCCTTGCCGAACAGACCTTTTCTGATGTTAAAACCGGTTTTCAAACCGCTTTAAATCAAACTCAAACTGCTCAAAGCTTCCCAACCCAGACTCAAAACCAAAATCAGAGTCAGTTTAAGTTCAATAATTACAGTGGTTACAGTAGCTAATCTGTTTCGCCTATATTCACTGCCGATATTGGGACAGAAATCAAAATTAAAACAGTTCGGTTTTGTTCCAAATCCTTTCGGTTTACATGATTTTAAAACAGGGAAGAATACCATTCTTTCCTGTTTTTTGTTAAAGAATTGTGATTTAAGTTTATCACAACTCTATTAATCGTATTTGGTTATTCCTTTTTTACTTGCCTTTTTTTTAGTTTCAGTTTAATATAGGTTAAGAATATTTAAAGGTGTGATTTTCAATGATAACTAAAATAGCCGATACGATCCGGGGACTGGCGGCCGATATGGTCGAAAAAGCAAAATCGGGACATCCGGGTATGCCCCTTGGAACTGCCGAACTTGGGGCCGTATTGTTTACTGAAATCCTGAAACATTACCCCGGCGCTCCCGCCTGGCCCGATCGAGACCGGTTTATCCTCTCGGCCGGACATGGATCGCCACTTCTCTATAGTTTACTCCATCTCACCGGATACAACTTACCGCTTGAAGAGTTAAAACGATTCCGGCAATTGGGTTCCAAAACCCCCGGTCACCCGGAATACGGGGTTACTCCCGGCGTGGAAACCACCACGGGTCCGCTGGGACAAGGAATTGGTAACGCGGTCGGAATGGCGGTGGCGGAACAAATGATGGCCGCCCGTTTTAACCGTCCGGGCTTTAAAATCGTAAACCATTTTACTTTCGTTTTAGCCGGAGACGGTTGCATGATGGAGGGTATTAGTTCGGAGGCCTCGTCTTTAGCCGGTTTTCTGGGTTTGGGGAAATTAATCATGATTTACGATGATAACGATATTTCAATTGAAGGTTCAACCGATCTGGCATTTAGTGAGAATGTCAGTCAACGGTATCAAGCATATGGCTGGCAAGTTCAAACGATCGACGGTTACGATCCCGCGCAAATTCAAACCGCTTTAATAAAAGCCAAAGCTGAAACAAGCCGTCCCAGTCTAATTATTGCCCGAACATCCATCGCCAAAAAAAGCCCCCTGGAAGGCAGTGCTCAAACACATGGAGCTCCATTGGGAAAGGAAAACGTAGCTATTTTGAAACAAAACATGGGGTTCCCGGATCAAGAGGAGTTTTACATACCGGATGAAGTT
>JBJKPO010000039.1:0-4950 GCA_046706235.1 Bacillota bacterium
GGCCGGTATGGCGGGTCAGGAGATCTTCGTTAGTGGAAATGGCGACAAAGGCTTCACCAGCTTTGTTAATAACCTGTAAACCGACTTGAACCAGATCGGCTTCGTGTTCAATGGATTCAACCGATAGACTGATTTCTTTCTGAATCCCGGTTACCAGATCGCGGATATTTTCAGTGGCATTGGCGGCTTGATTTGCTAAGTCCCGGATTGAGGAAGCGACCACCTGGAAGCCATGGCCTTGTTCTCCGGCACGCGAGGCTTCGATGGAGGCATTAAGGGCCAGCAAGTTGGTTTGACGGGCAATCGCTGAAATAGTACGGATGATCTGCTCAATCTGTTTTGACATTCCATTAAGTTTAGCCATGTTGGCTTTACTTTGCTGGCTTGCATTGGCAATAGTCTCCATTTCCAAAGTGGCTTGGGTAACGGCTTCCGAGCCCTGGGTGGTAACTTCATTCAGACCGGTGGCAATTTTATTAAGCTCTAAAATATATTGAGCAATTTCCTGGACCCGGTCGGCCAAATTGATAAACAACTGATTGGAGCTTCGGACTAAGTCAAGGGTTATCCGGGCGCTTCCGGACGCCGTTTTCGAATATTCGGCGTTCATTTCGTTGGCTGATTTAGAATCCGTTGAAATCTCCGATAATCGTTTCGCGGATTGCACCAAAACCGTGGAAATTTGGTTGGCTTCCTTCATTAACCGGGCCAATCGTTCCAAAATGACATTTTTTTCCTCGGTGCTGACCAGATCGGTGAGTAATTTCTTAGTCCGGGCAGATAAACTAATCGAGGTAACCATAATAACCGACATAGCCATGTCAATAAATACAAGTTCGGCAAGGAGGTCGGTTTTTTCCAATATTTCGGTATGTCCGTTTACAACATGGACCGGAGTAAAAATAGTCGCGTGATGGGCGATATCAATGACATTGAAGCTTACCAGCACGATTCCCGCGATAATAATCGAAAGATTCCTGTCGAAGTACATATTGGCGAAAAGCATTGGCATTAACCAAATAACGAAAACATATCTGTTAATATCGAGATCAGCGTATAAAATTGTCTGAATTCCAATAAGAATGCCGAGTATCAAATACTTAAACCAAGGACCGTTCTTTTTTGAAATAAAATAAACGAAATAGGGAATAAATAAGAGCAGGGCGCTTATTCCAAAATCCCGCCAAATAACTAATTTATCCGTAGTATCAATGCCCGTATACGCTAAAAAAATCTCTATTATACAAAGAGCGATAAAATATAAATAAATTTTGGCTATTCTTTGATTGGTTTGGTCTTCATTATGATAAATGACTTTGTTTTGCGGCATGGTATCCCCTCTATTTGTTCTCTTTTCAACATTAATATCGGCAGATTTACTAATTTAACTAAGATTTTCTTTGATAAATTTTCAGGTTTTCAAAAAAAAAACCGTTTTCACGGTTAATTCGAGCGACAAAGTCCCGGCTTTAGGCGATTTGACTGAATGAATTACCGGTTGACCATATTTTAGCCATATTTTGATATGCTTTGACATAGAAATTGGATCGGTGCTCCTCCGGAGACCGCCCGGTTTGCTCGAGATTTTTAGCCGATAATTCAGCCCTGGCCTGATTTTCCATTGCGCTCGCGGCGGCGGCGACTGCCCGATCGGCTCCGGAGGGATCGGACGGCGCCAAGGCAGCCCTTCTTATAGTTTGAGCTTTGGTGATGGTGGCTTGAGGATTATTAGGCACCGGACTGATATCAAGTTGTACTTCTCCGCCGGTTGCATAGGACTTGCCATCGGGTCCCACCGTATATGTAAAGGTGGGGCCACCGCGGGCGTAAGAGCCCGCCGCCGCCAGGTGCTGTTGTTCGTGCATTTTCACGTGCAGGTCCCTTATTCTAAGTTGCTGAATGACCTGTTTTTGGGCATCAGTTAATTGAATTCCAGTTTTATTTTCGGAGATCCCGGATTGATCTTTTCCAGTTTCCTGATTGATTCCTTTTGGTCGCCCATATTGTGCCCCCGTAACTTCAGATGAAAAGCTAAAGATGGCTGCGCCCTTCGTGAAATATGACCGGGAAACCTCGGATTGTTCATTTTGGTTAACATCAGCTGATTTGATCGGTTTATAAACCGGATAAGACGGGGATAAACCGGTAATATTATTTAGCGCCATCATCATTTGCCTCCCAAAATCCGATTCAAAAAACAGAGAGGTTCTTTTTTATGTTATCGGCAAAATCTATTTGGTATTTTAATTTTACTCTGGGATTAATATTTCGGAAATAGATCTTTTGGCCTATAATCTGAGTTAGGTAGATACTTTCTAAAATAAAAAAGTGGATGAACTCCACTTTCATTTAATCGTGTTATTAGTCCCTAACCCGTCATCTCCTTGCTTTTATGGAAAATAGATTTTCAATGATCGATAGAATCCTTGTTGGTTCCGGCTTGTCCGGGTTATGATATAATACTAATATGTGGATTATTATTTATCATTGTCCGGAATGCAATTCCGATTTTGGCAGTACCGCGGAATTCTCCCACGATCATTGTTTTGAGGAACCGGAAGCCATCATTGAAGAGCGGCTTTGTCCCCAATGCGCCGCCCGTAAAAATAACAATAACGGCACCGGTAAATAGTTTTTCGGCTGCGATATCAGGCGATTTCTTTTTCGATTTCCCGGATGATTTGTTCCAGAAGCGCCAGCATATTATCGTTGCTTTTTCCAAGGAAGTAGGCTATTTTAACCGGAGAACATTTGGAAAGCAGTTTTTCCATCTCAGTTCGGAAATACTGATAATAATTCTTGAAGAAGATCTCGAATATTCCAAAAACCTCGTTTTTTTCCGGAACGGCGATTCCCCGGTTTTTTTGATATAAATCATATAAACACTGGTAAGCCTGATCCTGTAATTTGTTCAATTCGACTTCGGCGGTCTCGCTGACCCGGCGCAATGATTTCATCTCCAATACATCTTCAAACAATTCCCGTTCAAAAAATTCCTCCTCATCGACGGTTTCGACGGTTGCTTCGTCGGTAACGGGTTTCGTTTGAACGGTGGATTTCAATTCCTCGTTTAACATTGTATGAACCTCCTTAAATTTTTTGATCCGGTTTATTCCTTGGCAGAAATATTAAATGGATCCACAAGATTTCCCAAAAATATTATTCTCCCAATTTTGCCGGATTATACCGAATTAGAGACGCGCCAAAAGATAATCACAAACTGGTTGATATTACGATGATTTTAGATTAAAATTGGATTAGTTTATACCTCCAAAACGGATCAATGATTAAGTAGGGGTGAGTTATACATGGTTATGGCAAAATTAATTTTAGCAAACCAAATCCGGGAAGAATTTTTGAAATTTTTCAAAGAAAAGGAACATGCCATTGTTCCTAGCGCTTCACTGATTCCTTCCAACGATCCCACGTTGATATTTACTAATGCCGGAATGAATCAATTCAAGGATGTATTTTTAGGTACCGGAACCCGGTCATACCGGCGGGCGGCCGATTCTCAGAAGTGTCTCCGGGTAAGCGGCAAGCACAATGATTTGGAAGAGGTGGGCCGAGATACCTATCATCATACCTTTTTTGAGATGCTGGGAAACTGGTCCTTCGGGGATTATTATAAAAAAGAAGCTATTACTTGGGCTTGGGAACTGCTCGCGGAGCTTTGGGGGCTTCCCAAGGAAAAGTTATATGCCACCATATATAAAACTGATGAAGAGGCGGAGCAATTTTGGAAAAGCTGTACTGATATCAATCCAGCTCACATCATGCGATTCGGGGAGAAGGATAATTTCTGGGAAATGGGGGAAACCGGCCCCTGCGGTCCGTGTTCCGAAATTCATATCGATCTGGGACCGGAACGGTGTGATAAAGGTCATATTCCCGGTCACGTTTGCGGGGTTAATGCCGGATGCGCTCGTTTCATCGAGCTTTGGAACCTGGTATTCATCCAGTTCAACCGGAAACCTGACGGCAGTTTGGAAGAGTTGCCCAGTAAACACGTGGATACCGGGATGGGTTTTGAACGGATAGTAGCAGTGCTACAAAACCGGAAGTCAAATTATGATATTGATTTATTTCAGGATATCATCCGGGCGGTTGAAATCGTCTCCGGTCAAAGTTACACTAAACTTGAAAATCAAGTCGCAATGCGGGTTATCGCCGATCACATCCGGTCGTTGACTTTTGCAATCGCCGATGGGGCCTTGCCTTCAAATGAAGGGCGCGGTTATGTATTACGCAGAATCTTGAGACGGGCGGCTCGCTTCGGAAGGACTCTTGGTATGACCGAACCATTCCTTTATAAAATTGTACCGGCGCTGGTTAGTGTCATGGGTGATGCGTATCCGGAAATCAGAGACCGGCAAAAACATTGTGAAATGGTTTTAAAATCCGAGGAGGAAGGATTTAACCGCACCCTGGATAAAGGAATTGAATTGTTTGAAGATATTGTGGCCCGGGTTGGTAAAACAGGACAAAAGGTGATTGCCGGCGAGGATGCGTTTAAACTTTATGATACCTATGGTTTTCCGTTGGATTTGACCCAGTTGATGGCGGAAGAACGAGGATTTACCGTTGATATGGATGGTTTCAACCACGAGATGGAGCAACAGCGGACCAAGGCCCGTCAAAGCGGCAAATTTACCATGGCCGCCGATCAGGCTAAATGGGAGACGATTCAGGGAGGGGCGCACTCAACCTTTAAAGGGTATGAAACTTTACAGTTGGAGGCCAGGATTGCGATGTTGGGCGAGGATCAGGAATACTGGCGCCTGGTATTTAATGAGACTCCTTTTTACGGGGAATCCGGGGGCCAGATCGGCGATACCGGTAAAATTATCGTTCAAGGTTCGGAATATCCGGTGGAAGATACGCTGAAATTGAATGACCGGATCGTGCATTTAGTGAAAAAGAGCGGACTATTCCCTAGTAAAACGGCCG
>JBJKPO010000040.1:0-6708 GCA_046706235.1 Bacillota bacterium
GGCCGATCCTGCCCGGCCACGCTAATTAAAACCGTACCGGAGGTAGGCAGGATTTGCCGAGTGCCCTCCTGTGCCTTGAAAAAGGCCAAACCAAATGAATCGGCCATACCCAGTACTTCTCCGGTGGAACGCATCTCCGGGCCCAATACCGGATCGACCTCCGGGAACATATTGAAGGGAAACACCGCTTCCTTGACCCCGAAATGTGGGATATGCCGCTGTTTCAAATTGAAGTCGTCCAACTTTTTACCAAGCATGATTTGGGTGGCGAGCCGGGCCATGGAAATATTGCAAACCTTCGAAACCAGCGGCACCGTTCGCGAAGCCCGCGGATTGGCCTCCAAAACATATACCTTGTCACCGGCAATGGCGTATTGAATATTCATTAAACCGACAACTTTAAGTTCCGTGGCGATTTTACGGGTATATTCGCAAATGGTGGCCAGGTGCCGAGCCGGGATACTAATCGGCGGTATTACACAGGCCGAATCGCCGGAATGAATTCCAGCCAGTTCGATATGTTCCATCACCGCCGGGACATAGGCACCGGTGCCGTCGGCAATAGCGTCGGCCTCGGCTTCGATGGCATTCTCCAGAAACTTGTCGATCAGGATCGGCCGTTCTGGGGTAACATTCACCGCCGCGGCGACATATTCCCGGAGCATCCTCTCATCATATATCACTTCCATTCCCCGTCCGCCTAATACATAGGATGGCCGGAGCATTAACGGATATCCGATCCGGTTGGCCACCGCCAATGCTTCATTTAAATCGGCGGCCATCCCCGAATCCGGCATCGGAATTCCTAAAGATTCCATTATCCGGCGGAACCGGTCGCGGTCTTCGGCCAGATCGATGGTTTCAGGAGTAGTCCCCAGGATCTTAACCCCGGCCTTGGCTAAGTCGCTTGCGATGTTCAACGGAGTTTGGCCGCCGAACTGGATGATGACCCCTTCCGGCTTCTCTTTCTCGTAAATGCTTAAAACGTCTTCCACGGTAAGCGGTTCGAAATACAGTTTATTGGAGGTATCATAATCGGTGGAAACGGTTTCCGGGTTACAATTGACCATAATTGATTCCAGGCCCGCATCCCGCAAGGCAAAGGCGGTGTGGACACAACAATAGTCAAACTCGATTCCCTGCCCGATCCGGTTCGGACCGCCCCCCAGAACCATCACTTTATGACCTGAACTGGCGGTGGTTTTATCAGGGGCGTTGTAAGTGGAAAAGTAATAGGCCGCGTTCTCCACCCCGCTTACCGGCACCGGTTCCCAGCCCTCAACAACACCTAAAGCAATACGCCGGTTCCGGATTTCGGATTCCGGCATCTCTAAAATACGGGCCAAATAATGATCGGCGAAGCCATCTTTTTTCGCTTTGACCAATAAATCGTCCGGCAGCATCCGTCCCTTGTGTTTCAACATTTCTTCCTCAAGTTGCACCAGTTCCCGCATCTGCCCAATGAACCAGGTTTTGATATAAGTAATTTGACTAAGCTCTTCCGGGGCCGCTCCCTTACGAAGCGCTTCATACATAATAAATTGCCTTTCGCTGGATGGTTCCTTCAACATTTCTAAAAGTTTCGTAAGGGAAAGTTCATGGAAATCCTTGGCAAATCCCAAACCATGCCGGCCGATCTCCAGGGAGCGGATCGACTTTTGAAAAGCTTCCTTATAATTTTTCCCGATGCTCATCACTTCGCCCACGGCCCGCATTTGCGTGCCCAGCTTGTCTTGGGCACCCTTGAACTTCTCAAAGGCCCACCGGGAAAACTTAACCACCACATAATCCCCGGAAGGCGTATATTTATCAAGAGTCCCGTCCCGCCAGTAGGGAATCTCATCCAAAGTCACCCCGGCGGCTAGCATCGAGGAAATCATGGCGATCGGGAAACCGGTGGCCTTCGAGGCCAAAGCCGAGGAACGGGAAGTACGCGGATTGATCTCGATGACCACTACCCGGCCGGACTTGGGATCGTGGGCAAACTGAATATTGGTCCCGCCGATGACCTGTATCGCTTCCACAATATCGTATGAATGTTTTTGCAGCCGTTTTTGAAGTTCCGGATCAATGGTCAGCATCGGCGCCGTACAATAGGAATCGCCGGTATGGACCCCCATGGCGTCCACATTTTCGATAAAACAGACCGTAATCATCTGATTATTGGCGTCCCGGACCACTTCCAGCTCCAGTTCCTCCCAGCCCAGAACCGACTCCTCCACCAATATTTGGCCGATCAGGCTGGCCGTGATCCCCCGGTTGGCAACCACCCGCAACTCCTCCACATTATATACCAGGCCGCCCCCGGTCCCTCCGATGGTATAAGCGGGACGGATTACCACCGGGTATCCAAGCTCGGCCGCAATCTTTTCCGCTTCTTCAACGCTGTAAGCCGGACTGCTTCGCGGCATCTCGATACCGAGCCGGTTCATGGTCTCCTTAAAGGCGATCCGGTCTTCGCCCCGTTCAATGGCGTCCACCTGGACCCCAATCACCTTCACTCCATATTTCTCCAATACCCCGGACCGGGCCAGTTCGGAGCAAAGGTTCAACCCGGACTGCCCGCCCAAATTCGGCAGCAGCGCATCCGGCCGTTCCTTGGCGATGATTTGGGTAACTGTTTTTAAGTTCAACGGTTCGATATAAGTAACATCGGCCATTCCCGGATCGGTCATAATGGTGGCCGGGTTGGAGTTGACCAGTACAATCTGGTATCCCAGCTTTCTCAATGCTTTGCAGGCTTGGGTCCCCGAGTAGTCAAACTCGCAGGCCTGGCCGATAACAATCGGCCCGGAACCGATAATCATTACTTTATGAATGTCATTCCGTTTCGGCATCGCTCTTTATCCTCTCTTTACTGAATTTCATTCTGCGATATATAATTTTCGCTATGTAAAAACTATTTCCTTTAAGTGAAAGGAGAAATTTGGTTTTTGAATACAAAAAACAAATCATGGGGTCTGTAAGAAATTAACCAAACATGATACATACTTCCATACTTTTTTGTTCAAAAAAGGGAAATATTTAGATTATGACGAAATAAATCTATATCGGTGAAAATGTAAAATTAGATTGCTCGGTAGCAGAATAACTGGAGGGATTATTTTGTATTGTCCGATCTGCAAGGGAGAATTTCGGGAAGGTTACTGTAAAAAATGCGGAGCCGATTTGGTTGAGGACTTGCCGCCAAGTGATGAAAGTATTTCTGAATTTAAATAAATTACAAGGAGCAAACCCTCATGCCGAATGATCTATTAGTAAAACTCTACAATCTCTCCGGTGAGATCCCTAATATCGCCAAACTTAAGGAAGCGGGAATCGAAATCAAACGGGCGTTGCCTGCTGATAAGCATCTTATTGTTTCTTATGTAAAAAACACCTTTTCCGAGAGGTGGGCCGGTGAATGCGATGTATCGCTTTCGATTATGCCGGCCACCTGTTTTGTGGCGGTCAAAGATAAAAACATCATTGGATTTGCCTGCTACAACGCAACTTGTCTTAATTACTTCGGGCCCACCGGAGTAACCGAAGCCTTTCGAAATAACGGAATCGGCAAAGCGCTATTATTTAAATGTTTGTTGGCAATGTGGGAAGAAGGATACGCCTACGCAATCATCGGTTGGGTCGAAGACGCCCTGGAGTTTTATCAAAAGACGGTTAACGCGATTGTGATCGAAGATTCGTTTCCTGGAGTATATCAAAGACTGATTCAGATTTGAGAAGTGAAAATCTATTGGGTTTTTTCCGGTTCATTAAGTTAAACTTAAAGACCGGTATGTTATCATAAGTATAGTGGAATAAGCAATAAAAAATTCCTGGTAAGAAACCAAACATCACACTAAATAAAAAAAGCCCTTTTCGGCTTTTGATAATTATCGTTGTTTAGAGCTCTTATAAGCTGTACCGATTCCAAATCCTCCTAGAAAAGCAAGAATAACTTCCACTATGCTTTTATATAATTCCGCTTGATTTTTTGAAAGGTAAACAGTCAAAAAAAAAAAACAGCCCTATGCCGATTATAATATATAAAGTTAAATAACCTCTTGACCACAACGCAAATTTGTATTGCCTTTTAACGTTTTGGATGCCTGAATCAATTATTTTGGTTATATGGTCCGGTGTAAGTTTTTTGATAATAGGAATTCATATAAATCATAATAAATAAGATTATTAATTCTATTTTCTACCTTCTTTTCAATAAGTTTTACAGCATAAAAAGATAATAATGTATTCGTTTCATCTGAATTGATCTTACCCTCATTAGCTAATCTTATGATAATATCAAATACTTTTTCGGATGAACTATTGTAATCACTAATCTGGTTATAATCATGCCTGTTATTCAAATATTGTTCTGTTTTAAACATTTAAATTACCCCCGGTATTGGTCTTCTATATATATTATTACCCAATAAAAGAATTTTGATTGTTAAATTTAAATCGCATTATTCTCTATTTACTATTATATACCTTCTTATTCGGCAAAAAGTTTTCATAACTTTAACTCATCCAAATTATGGTTTAATCGTAACACAAAACTAGTCACTAAAACTGTAAAGTTACTGTAATTATTTTACATTTATAGTGTGCCATTTTTTACCTGCCCTTCAAGGAATAATTCCGCTTAGAAAAGCAGCAAATACTGCGATAACGCATCCCGCTCACTCTCCGGCAATCTTTAACCCGGCAAAATAATCTCGGTAAAAGCCCCGGTCCCTGGTTAATAACTTGCCGGACGTAACCACGGCATGCCCGCCAATTAAGAAATCCGAAATAATATGTTGTTTAACGGCAATTACCGCTCCGCAGCCGCCGCATTTGAAACTCCCTTTCTTACCGCAACGACCGCATTGCAATGTGCCGTCCCGGTTCTTTAAATAGGCTCTCCAGGCGCCGGCGGCAAGTTGAAGACCCGCGGGTGGAAGTATGGATATCCTATCTTTCATAAAGGAATAGTTGAAAATTTGTGGAATATTTTTAATTAAATTAAGTATGAAACCTAAAGCTCGATCAAGAGATCAAATCAAGATAGGAGTTTAAAATGACCATCGGCCTGAATAAGGACCAAAACATTTTACGGGCGTTGGCCGGGAAAGTACGGGAAATTTCAGAGTTGCCCGAACAGCGGGATCGTAAAAAGCGTCTTGCCGATCTTAATTCGCTGCAAAACGATCGCCCGGTTGTTCTTGCCTTTCCCGAAGGCGCCTGGGTCGAACTGCTTCCGGAAAAGATTTTGCAATGCGAAAACGAACTGTTTCGCAAATGGGAAATGCAACTGCGCAAGACGATTTACCAATGGGAAGTCATTAAAGACGACAGTCCCGTTGAAAGCTATTTTGATATCGGCTGGCAAATTGATTACGGTGATTTCGGCGTCGAAATTCCATTCACTCACGTCAACAATCGCGGCAGCTATCATTGGGATCCTCCCCTAAAGGATTTAAAGCGGGACTTGGCCGTTTTAAAATTCAGGGAACCCAGGGTTGATCGTAACATAACCATGAAAGCTTTGGAAAAAGCGCGGGAGATTTTTAACGGCGTTATAACTCCCAGAATCCGCGGCAGCCTATGTTGGACCAACGGCCTTACCTGCCATGCCATCACTTTGGTGGGACTGGAGAATTTTATGATTTGGATGGTTACCGAGCCCGAAGGAATGCACCAATTCATGTCCTGGCTGAGAGACGAACAAATTCATTTCCTTGATTGGTGCGAAGCGGAAGGACTTCTCACCCTCAATAACGGATATGACTATGTTGGGTCGGGCGGTTGGGGATATACCGGTGAACTTCCCAAATCAAATTCTAAAAAAGTACTGTTGTCGGATATTTGGGGCCTATCCGAATCCCAGGAAAGTGTTGGAATATCTCCCGGAATGTTTGGGGAGTTCATTTTCCCTTATCAACTGCCGGTTATCGAAAAATTTGGCCTTTCCTGTTACGGTTGTTGTGAAGGAATTCAGGATCGCCTTGATTACATCTTGCGAATCACAAATTTGAGGCGAATTTCGGTAGCTCCCTGGGCGAATCAGGAAAAGATCGCCGCTAAAATAAACGGCAAATACATCTTTAGCCGTAAACCCAACCCCGCCGAGGTTTGTATCACCTTCAACGAGGATTTGCTCAGGAAAGACATCCGCAAAACATTGGAAATCGCCGGTTCAAGTTCATTGGAAATCATCTTGAAAGACACCCATACCGTGAAAAACGAGCCATGGCGCATCAGTAAATGGGTTGAGATAGCGCTAGCGGAGGTTGAGAATTTTAATTCTTGACCCGATTTTTACTACCGTAAGCGACATCGAAATCATGTTTGCCACAAATCCGAGCTTGAGTTTCTACTGGATATAGCTCATATCAACGATTATGACCATCTTCAAAAAATGGTAAATATAAAAATACCTGACAATATTAAAAAGCTAAAAGAAGGTTTATTACAAATGGAGCCGGATACAACCAAAATACAATATTCAAATTCCTCAAATCTGGATGCCAGAATAAAACTACACGCATTATACAGTACAAATACCTATGGATGGTCCAGGTGGGTATTTGACCAATTTGTTATCACGGAAAATTTAAATGTGCTGGAACTGGGATGCGGATCCGGTGGTTTATGGCAAAGTAATTCCGCAAGAATCCCACCGGGTTGGAAGATAACTCTCTCGGATATTTCGGAAGGAATGCTGGATAATGCCCGGAATAACCT
>JBJKPO010000041.1:0-2737 GCA_046706235.1 Bacillota bacterium
CGACAATAGCCGACGCGCTTCAATGGGCCGGACTGGATCTGGTGGTTATCGCGCATAATCACTGCCTGGATCGCGGTACAACCGGTTTACTAAAAACAATGGCTTATTTGGATAAAATCGGCCTGCCATACACCGGGTGCAACAACAGTCCGGAGCAAAAACGGTACCGGATTGTCGCCATCAAAGGAGTTAAACTTGCTTTTATAGGGTATACGGAAACCACTAACGGTAATAAATTACCGGCTTCGCAACAATGGATGGTAAACCGTTTGAATTATAATCAAATCAAGGCCGATATCGCCGCCGCCAGGCAAAACGGGGCCGATGGAGTTATTTTAGCCTTACATACCGGGATTGAATACCGGCGTTATCCTTCCGCCGAACAGCAACAAATAGTGGACCGTCTTTTCAAACTGGGGGCCGATATCATTTTAGGCAGTCATGTTCATGTTATTCAGCCAATCGAATTTCGGAATATGGCGGACCCGCGATCCGGGAAGAACCGGACCGGTTTTGTATCCTATTCATTGGGTAATTTGCTCTCCAATCAACGCTGGCGTTACAGCGATTGCGGGTTAATGGTTGAATTGGAATTAGCCAAAATTCCCGGCAAAACCGGAATCACCATTCTTAGTGAAAATCATACGCCGCTTTGGGTTAATCGTTACCTCGCGGGCGGAAAACTACAATACCGGATAAAGCCACTGGGCAAAGCGGAAATCGGGGTTGATCCCGAGGTTGATATTAACGGCTTGTCCCGGATGGAACAAGTCCGGCAAGAGACCAACGAACTTTTAAATAATTGGAGAAAAATGGTACTCCATTGACTTTATCCTGAAACTTCTCTATAATTTTCATTATAATCGCCCTTCATGGGAGGAACTGCATGCATCTTAAGATCTGGAAAGTAAGTCTTATTTTACTGTTCGGTCTCATTTTGGCAAACTGTCGCACCGATGCCGCAATTCCCACTCAACCGGATGAAAAGATCAAAAATATATACATTCCGGTGTTATGTTATCACCGGGTAACCCCAAGAGTATCGAGTGTCTATGATTTAACACCGGATATGTTCGAAAAACAATTACAGTTTTTTAAAGCGCAAGGCTTTCAACCGATTACGGCGCTGCAGTATTTGAAATTACAAAAGTATCCGCAATTTTTCCCGGATAAACCGGTTATGCTGACATTTGACGACGGGAGCATCGGCCATTATCAATATGTGTTCCCGCTACTGCAAAAATATAATATCAAAGCTACCTTCTTCGTTTATCCCGGCGTCGTGACCAGGACCGGCGCTCGAACGATAACCTGGAACGAGTTAATCCGGATGTCGAGAGCGGGAATGGACATCGAGTCGCACACCCTGACCCATCCTTTCTTGACTAAAATCCCTGATAATTTTGATAGACCCCGGTATCTGGCCTGGCTGGACCACGAACTGAAGGATTCCAAGCGAATTATCGAAACGCATTTAAAGACTAAAGTCGTTGCGTTGGCCTATTCGTTTGGATGGGTTAACTCAGTAGTGGAGGCAAAGGCGATTGAAGCCGGTTATCAAGGCATGTTCACCGTTAATTGGGGTGTCAACCGTGTCGATGACAACCCTTTCCGCCTAAAGCGACGGGTTGTCTCCAATAAAATGAGCCAGGTGGAGTTACAACATTATCTAACGTCAAAACCGCTATCGCTTGAGATTATCGCCCCGGAGGATGCGACCGTCACCAATCAAATTCCGACGATCCGGTTTAAACTGGCCAACCGGGAATTACGTATTTTGGATATCGTAGTCGGCAAGAATAAAGGAGAGATAACCGCGGATCCGGCGGGAAATTTTTCGTTCAATTTAAAAAAACTTTATCCAAATTACAATATGATTGTTATTTCCGGATATGATGACCGGAAGCAATTATATATCGGATCGTGGGGGTTTGATTACAAACCGTCCGCGGCACAAGGTTCCGGTAACTAAGAGAAATAATCCGTTATTTACTTTGTGGGCTTCTTTCGAAATAGCAATTCAATGAAAAAAATAGAAAGGGGCCGGGGGTAAGTTCAAGTTAGCCATCTTCGAATCATATTTATACGATGCAGTGGATATCTATTAGTACTATTAATAAATCATAGCTGCTTCCAAGGGGATGATTTAAGTGCCGAAACGGAATGATCTTCACAAAATACTGTTGATAGGAGCCGGACCGGTTGTAATCGGCCGCGGTGTGGAATTTGATTATGCTTGTGTGCGGGCTTGTAAGACATTGAAACACGCCGGTTGCGAGGTGGCGGTCATTGATAGCAACCCGGCCGGTATCCTAACCGACCGGGGTTTAGCCGACCGGGTATATATTGAACCGTTAACGGTTGATAACCTGGAAAAGTTAATTATTAAGGAAAATCCTGATGGTTTATTACTTAATTACGGAGGACGAACGGCCTTCGGATTGGGGAACCAATTAGTCAAATCCGGTTTCCTCGGCAAACACGAAGTCCAATTAATCGGTGTTTCGAAAAACGACCTTGACGGCAGCCAATGTTTCCAGTATTTACAAAGTAAAATCACCTCTTTCAATATCAAAATTCCAACCGGGTATTTAGCCGGCGACCTCCAAACCGGAATGAAAACCGGCATTGAAATTGGATTTCCCCTGGCGATCCGTTCTTTCAATTCCCCGGAAGGAACCGGTACCCGGGTCGCTTATAATCTGGAAGAACTGGATGAATTATTGCGGGGGAAGCT
>JBJKPO010000042.1:0-7776 GCA_046706235.1 Bacillota bacterium
CAACAAAGCCCTTCGTTGGCTAAAAAAGTCCGGGCTTACCGGGGCGGTTATCTGCCGGAGGAACGGCGTGAAATTGAACGGCAGTTGTTTGAGGGCGAGTTGCTGGGAGTAACCAGCACCAATGCTCTAGAATTAGGGATCGACATTGGCCAACTGGAGGCATGCCTGTTGGTGGGATATCCCGGAACCATCGCCTCCACCTGGCAGCAAGCGGGCCGGGCGGGACGCTCACGCGAGGAATCGATTATCTTTTATATTCCGCATCAAAACCCAATCGATCA
Source organism: Bacillota bacterium (assembly GCA_046706235.1). Lineage (GTDB taxonomy): Bacteria > Bacillota > UBA4882 > UBA8346 > UBA8346 > JAEZJQ01. The sequence continues at coordinate 282 of JBJKPO010000042.1, forward strand.
ATATTTAGCCAGGAATCCCCAGTATTTTTTTGAGCACAACCCGGAAGCGGCGGTGATTGACCCCGATAACCCCCATATTTTAATTGGACATTTGCGAAGCGCCGCCTTTGAGGCGCCGGTTACCGCCGCCGACTGCAGGAAATTCGGTTCATATAGTCCGGCGCTGCTGGAGTTGCTGGGGGAAGCGGGGGAATTGAAAGAACTCGGCGGGAAATGGTACTGGCGCAGCGCCGGATTTCCGGCCGGCGAAGTAAGTTTACGGAATATCTCGGATAATACCTTTAATATCGTAGATATTACTAATCAGCCCGCCAAAGTGATCGGCACCCTGGATGAGGCCAGCGCCTACCAGCAAATTTATACCGAAGCCATTTATTTACATGACGGCGAGACCTATTTCGTCAAGGAAATGAATGTCCCGCAAAAAATTTCCTATGTCCAAAAAATCACGGCCGACTATTATACCCAATCGATTACCGAGATCCAAATCACCACCACTCAAAAAGAAATCGAGGGCAAGTTTAAAGAAGCCGCCACCGGTTTCGGGGATGTCGAGGTCATGCAAAAACCTTATCTGTTCCGTAAAATTAAGTTCGGCTCCCGCGACAGCCTCGGATTCGGCAAAATCAATCTGGAACCATTCGTAATGGAAACTAAGGCTTGCTGGGTGGTTCCGCCCGCGAAAACTCTCCATTTGGTCAAGCAATTTGGACGGGACCCGGTGGAGAGCCTGCTGGGAATCGCCAACGTGCTGATCGAAGTCCTGCCGTTTTTAGTGATGAGCGACAGTGGCGACATCGGTTCCGTGGTGGATTTGGCAAACAATGGGGCGCCTTCATTGTTCGTTTACGATAAATATCCGGGCGGCATCGGGTTTTCGCACCGCGCTTTCGAAAAGACGGAAGAAATTTTAACCAAGGCCCGGGAATTAATCAGTGCCTGTTCTTGCCGGGACGGCTGCCCTTCCTGTGTCGGTTCGCCTTTACCGCCCAGTCCGCAACTGGATCCCGATACCAGCGGCAAGGGGCGGATCCCGGATAAAGAAGGAGCTTTAGTCATTTTGCATGATTTACTGGAATTAGCGCCTTATATTCCAAAGGCGGTAAAACAAGCTGTCCAACCAACCAGGCCGGTTTCGGAACCGGATGCCGGCATATCATACCCGCCGCTGGTAAGGCTTCCTGAAAAAGTCGAAGAACAACTCCGGCAAAAATTAGCACGGGCGCACATCAAGCAGAAGGGGATTAAATAAAATGGGACAATCGGTTATAACCGAAATAATTAATCTGGGAATCATCGGCGGTTCCGGATTTTATGAACCGGGAATGCTGAGCGGAGTTTCTGAAAAAAAAGTCAGGACCCCTTATGGAATAATCAAGCCGCTCATTGGCAAACTGCATAATGGGATGACGGTTGCTTTTTTGGCCCGGCATGGCCGGGACCATTCGATCCTGCCGCACCAAGTTAATTACCGGGCCAATCTATCGGGATTGCAGAGTTTGGGAGTGAAACGGATTATTGCCACCACGGCGGTGGGCAGCCTCGATCAATCGTTGCCTCCGGGTACACTGGTAATTATCGATCAGTTTCTCGATTTTACCAAACAGCGGCCTTTAACTTTTTTTGAACAGGGAGAGGTTCATAAAGCCCATATTGATATCACCGAACCCTATTGCCCCGATTTACGAAAATTGCTTCAAAGTGCCGCTTTACAATGTAAGATTGATGTTCGCGCGGGCGGCTGTTATGTTTGCGCTGAAGGCCCTCGCTATGAGACCGCCGCTGAGGTAAGAATGTTTCAAATGCTGGGAGGCACGGTAATCGGAATGACCGGGGTCCCGGAAGTGGTTTTAGCCAGGGAGTTGGGAATCTGTTATGCCAATATCAGCGCTGTTACCAACTGGGCGGCCGGGATTGCAAAAACGTCTCTCCGGCACGATGATGTAGTACGGATTATGGACCATAATCAGGCTAAAATACGGCAGTTAATAACCGAATGCCTGATTGGCGCCATGGATCAGATTAACTGTCACTGCCGGTAAAGCTGATCTATTCTATTAAGCCGGTGGTAAAAGAAATCTATTTCTAATATTTTTATCATCCTAAAGTAGGAAATATTTCTCCTACTTTTTTCGTTTATTTCATCACCATAATGGATGATGCATTATCACCCTATTAACGATATTATCAAATAAACTGTTAAGCCATTTTGGGAGTGTTTTCTTTGATCGATCAAAACAAAATCCATTATCACTTGTCGCATCCGCAAAAAAGAATCTGGTATATCGAACAGATATATCCTAATACTCCTTTGCATAATATCGGCGGTCCAGTTCATATTAAAGGCGCAGTGGATTTTGATTTACTCGAAGCGGCGATTAACATTTTTATCAAACGGCATGACGGTTTACGGTTGCAACTTACCGAAGTAAATGGGGAAGTTAAGCAATATGTCAATCCTTATCAAAAAGGCTTACTGGATTACGTTGATTTTAGCGTTTGCCGGGACCATGAAGCGGAATTTAACAATTGGGTGTACCAAAAATTCCGCCAGGTATTTAAACTATACGACAGTCCCTTATTTTATTTTGCCATGTTTAAAATCAGCACCGATGATCAGGGATATTTTGTAAAGTTTCATCATTTGATCGCGGATGGTTGGACCATGAATATCCTGACCGAACAGATTTGTGATATTTATGCAATACTAAAACAAGGTAAAACAGTCGTTGATATAAACGGGCCTTCGTATCTTGACTATCTTGAATTGGAACGAAAGTATCTGGGTTCGGAACGTTTTTATAAAGACCGGCAGTTTTGGAATGAAAAATTCCGGGTTTTGCCTGATTCTTCACTACTTAACAAAAATATTGAGCATATTAAGAATGCTCTTAACGGGCGGCGTAAAACGTATCACCTGCCGGAGGACAGGTCAAGCCAAATAAAATCTTTTTGTAACCATCGCAAGATTTCGTTAAATACTTTTTTTGCGGCGGCAATATTGATATACCGTTTTATAACCACTCAGCAAACCGATATGATAATTGGAATACCGGTAATAAACCGGTCCGGACGGAAAGAAAAACAAATAGTGGGAATGTTTACCAGTTCAATGCCTTTTCGCATTACTTTCACAGAACAAGAAAATATCAGCCGGTTTATCGAAAAAGTCAACCGGGAACTGCTGAATTGTTATTTTCACCAAAAATATCCTTATAATATATTGGCGGGGGACCTGGAATTAAATAAAAAAGGTTACCATCAATTGTTTGATATTTGTGTTAATTATTACAATACTAGATTGAATACCAGGATTAACGGTTTTCTCATTGAGAACATCGAGTTTTATAATGGGAATCAGCTCTATGCTTTGCAATTGGTGATAAAAGACTGGACGGACCGGGGAAATTTAACTCTTGATTTCGATTATCGCCTTAATGATTATACGGAGCCGCAAATCGATAAACTTTATCATCATTTGAATAACATTATCGATCAATTTTTAACACAATCCGATATTGAAATCAACCGGATTGAAATACTATCCGATCTGGAAAAGCAGTATTTATTATATGATTATAATAACACTTCCGCAGTTTATCCCCAAGATAAAACCATTCATCAATTATTTGAAATTCAAGCGCAAAAGAACCCCGATAAAACCGCAATCAGTTTTGGAAACCAATCTTTGACTTACCGGGAGTTGAATAAAAAGGCCAACCAATTGGCCCGTTTTTTAAGAGATAAAGGAGTCGGCCGTGAATCCATCGTGGGGCTGTGTACAACTCATTCACTGGAAATGGTCATCGGGATTTTGGGAATTTTAAAAGCGGGCGGCGCTTATCTGCCAATTGACCCCGATTATCCCGCCGGCCGGATTCATTATTTGCTGGATGATTCCCAAGCCCGGGTATTGCTTGTCAATTACTCTTCCGACATGGTCCGGGATTTGAATTTCAACGGAGAGATATTTGATTTGCGGAGATCTGAAGTATATCCGGGTGACGGCGATGATCTTCCCTATATCGGAACGCCGGATAATCTGGTTTATGTGATCTATACTTCCGGTTCAACCGGACAACCGAAAGGGGTAATGATCGAACACCGCGGTTTGGTAAATTATAGCTGGTGGGCTAACAAGGTTTACGTTCGGGAGCGGAACGAAGTATTTGCCTTATATTCCTCATTAGCTTTCGACCTGACGGTTACCTCGATTTTTACACCGTTAACCGGCGGCCATCAGATTCATATTACCGTTCATGACGGCACGGATTTTATTATCGAGCGGATTTTGAGTGAAAACAAGGCGACCATTGTTAAATTGACACCAGCGCATCTCGCGTTGCTTCAAGGCGAATCCCGCCGGGAATCTTCCGTCAGATGTTTTATCGTGGGCGGCGAGGATTTAAAAACGAGCCTGGCCGCCGGTATTCAGCGGAGTTTCGGCGCCGGTCTGGAAATCTATAATGAATACGGGCCTACCGAAACGGTGGTGGGATGTATGATTCACCGTTATAATCCGGAGTCGGATCAACGCAATTCCGTTCCCATCGGAATACCGGCTGATAATGTCCGGATTTACTTGCTTGATAAATGGTTAAAACCGGTTCCGCCCGGAGCCGACGGGGAGATATATATCTCAGGCGACGGGGTGGCCCGGGGATATTTGAATAAACCGGGGTTGACTGCCGAAAAATTTGTAATAAATCCTTTTGATGATAAAATACAGATTCCAGATTCCAGATTAAATCAAACTGATACAGAGAATTTAAATCAATCTGAAATAGGTAATATGAAAACAAATTCTAGAATGTATAAAACCGGAGATTTGGCGCGATTTTTAGATAACGGCAAGATCGAATACCGGGGACGGGCCGATTTTCAGGTTAAAATCCATGGTAACCGGATTGAACTAGGCGAGATCGAAAAGTGCTTGTTAAATCATCCGGAGATCAAGGATGCGGTGGTTATGGACCGCGATGATGCCCTCCGCGGCAAATATTTGTGCGCTTATTATACGGCGCCGACGGATTTGCCGGTTATGGAATTGCGTAAGTTTTTATCGGAAACCTTGCCTGAATATATGATCCCGCTCGCGTTGATGCGATTGCCGGAGTTGCCGCTCACCATCAACGGTAAAATAAACCGTAGTTTATTACCGGAACCGCAATTGGGCGGAAATTCCATGGCAGCACCGGAAAAACCGGTTTTTCTCACCGGCAAGGAAGCGCTTTTGGCCGGTATTATCGCGGAAATTCTAAATGTGGAGCAGGTACGGGCAACCGATAATTTTTTCCAATTGGGAGGCGATTCGATCAAAGCGATTCAAATTGCCGCTAAACTGAAAGGAAAGGGTTTTAAGATAAAAGTAAAAGAAATCCTGGCTTATCCCGTGATTGCGGAAATAGCCGCCCGGATCGAATCGGGCCATGATTCAATCGGCCAGGGACCGTCAGATGGATTGATCGAACTCACTCCGATTATTTCCTGGTTTTTTGGCCGTAATTTTAAAAATCCGAATCATTGGAATCAATCGATATTGTTGAACTTGGCATCGCAAGTCGAGATAAAATCGTTGCATTCGGCATTAAATACTTTAATACGGCACCATGATTCGTTGCGGATAAATTATAACGCTCAGACCGGTAAATTATATTATAATCCGGCGTATTTGACCCAGGATATTTCCCTAGAAGTTTTTGATTTGACGGCATTTTCCGCTACCGGTCAGGATGAACGGATCAACCGGATTGGAGCAGGACTGAAATCAGGATTCGATCTGGGAAACGGGCTGTTGTTTAAATCCGTTTTATTTGAGTGCGGACCGCGCGGCAGAAAACTATTGTTAACGGCGCACCATATAATTGTTGACGGAGTTTCCTGGCGGATAATTTTAAACGATCTGTCCGTTTTGCTTAAACAGGCCGGACAAGGCATACCCTTTCAATTGCCTCCCAAAACGGCTTCTTACCAAAAATGGACCGCTGAAATAGCCGGTTATTGCCAAAACATTCCGGATGAACTTTATTATTGGGAAAAAGTAAATAATAACGATTTCCAATTCCCGGTCGATCATAATGGGGGCGAAGACTCTTTAAACAACTGCCGTACGTTTTCTGAAGTTCTTCCGGCGGTGGAGACCGGCCTGTTGTTAACAAAGGCGAATTCGGCTTATAACACCAAGTCTCATGAATTATTAATCATGGCGCTGGCTTTAACCATTAGTGATTGGACCAAAACGACGGAAGTTGTTTTTGAGTTGGAAGGGCATGGCAGGGAAGAATTGTTTAACGAGGTTGATGTTTCAAGGACCGTCGGCTGGTTCACCAGTGTTTACCCGGTACGGCTGCAAGTTGACGGCCGGGATTTAACCGGTCAAATCAAATCCTTAAAAGAACAGTTGCGGGGAATTCCAAGTAACGGTTTTAATTTCGGGGTTTTAAAATATTTAACGGGCTTGATAACCGGCCCGGAACGGAAATTGATCCGGTTTAATTATTTGGGTGTTTTTGATGACAATTTTGGGAATGGCTTATTCGATTTCGCCTCCGAAAAGACCGGGACGGATTACGATAAGTGTAATCATCTGACTTGCTTGCTGGAAATAAATGCTCTGATCATTAATCGGGAATTACGGATCGAGATTACATACAGTCACGATAAATTTACCGATGAAACGATCCAAAAGTTCGGGTCCGTCTACCTAAACCAGTTGTGCAATATTTTACAACACTGCCGTTTGAAGGAACGGATTGAATTTACACCGGCGGATTTCGATACCGCGGCTCTTTCCCAAGCCGAACTGGATGAATTACTGGCCTGACGTGGAAATTAATATCTAGAATTAAGGATGTCCGGTTAATATGAAATTATTAAGGATTGTGGTTCTTTTTATTGCGGTTGTCGTTATCACGCCTATTTTATCAGGAGCGATAAACAAGGATGCCGGAATTAACAGGAGTAGTTCGAATAAAAACATAACACTGTCAAGATCCACAATAGCCAGGATGGAGAGTTTTATTACCAAACAAATGGAACTCGGAAAAATACCCGGGATGGCGGTTGCGATTGTAAAAAATGACCGGGTAATCTATAAACGGGGCTTTGGTTATGCCGACATTCGCAGCGGAAGATTGGTGACTCCGCAAACTTTATTTGAACTCGGTTCAACCACCAAGCCATTTACCGCGCTCGGCATACTTTATTTGAATGAAAAAGGCTTGCTGAATATTAACGATCCGGTAAAAAATTATCTGCCGTGGTTTAAATTGGTTCAACGGAAGAAACTGTCCGATCCGACCCTGGAACATCTCAATCGATTTATGCCTTGGTTTTACAAGACCGAAGCGGTAAACCTGACAATCGATCAGTTGTTACACCATACCAGCGGCATTGATCCGTTTTCCATCGGCGATATTTCGCCTTCGGAAAAGTCCGATTCCCTGGAAAAAACAATCCGGGCTTTAATGCGGAATGATATTAAACCACAATTGGA
>JBJKPO010000043.1:0-3141 GCA_046706235.1 Bacillota bacterium
TGTCACCTACGAAATCATTGGTCATATTGGCGGCGTCGGCTGGAATATAACCGGCTTTATACCATTTGTGGACTAAATTGCAATAGTCTTTGAATTCTTTGGTTTCCAACATATTAAAAACTTTCATATCTTTGCTGTCATTATAAAGGGCAGCCGGGACCTGGTCGCCGATGGGCCGGTCATAGTCAAGGATCCGGGAAGCATTCTCGCCGCCGATATTTTGAAAGGCGATAACACCGGGTTCTTTTTTGTGAATGACCTTCAACATCGGTTCCAGATCGGCCAAAGTCTTGATGGATTTAATATCGAATTTGTATTTATCGACAAATTCCTTGGTGAACATGATGCACCATGCATGAGCCACTTCTTTATTGGCCGGGATCGCATAATTACGTCGGTTAATTTGCGTGGCGGTGATAAAAGAGGGATGCAATTGCTTCCTGGTCTTCGGTGCATATTTCTTCCAAAGGTTGGTAATATCCAGGAAGGCGCCCCGGGCGACGTTAATCGTGTAAAGATTGGCCCAGGAAGAAGTGAAACAAATGTCAAACGGTTCACCGGAAGCGATAATGGTCCGCATATGATTGTTGTAATCATCGCCCCAGGTGTAACATTGCAGTTTCAAGGTGGCATTCAAACCTTTCTTTTGAATGTACTTACTGGCTGCATTTTCGACCAATTTGACATCCGGTTGCTGACCGTTTCCGATGAAATACCATTTGATCTCATACGGGGCGGCCGCGAAAGTACTGGTTCCCAATAAAAGTACTCCCGCCAATAGCAATAAAACGGCAACTCTCTTGATGTTTTTCATACTAAAGAATCCTCCTTTTTTATTTAGTTCTTATTGCTTAAACCAGTTTAACTGGATTTAGCCTTTAATAGCACCGACCGTCAACCCTTTGGTAAAGTATTTCTGGAAGAACGGGAAGGTTAAAGCAATCGGACCGATCCCAATAATCACCATAGCCATCCGGGCTGACTCCGAAGGCATCTTGGAAAGAACATCCCCGGCTTGGGCCCCGATATTACTGGAGTTTTGCAATAGAAACTGCATCGAGACTTGGACTTGGTATAACAAATATTGTAAAGGCATCAATTGCGGACTATTAATGTATAAAGCTGCTAAGAACCAGTCATTCCAATATTGAATCATCGATAGTAAAGCAACCGCCGCAATCCCCGGCAGGGCCAATGGGAAAACGATTTGAAAGAAGATCCTGAACTCGCCGGCGCCATCGATTTTCGCCGACTCAATCAAGGAATCCGGGATATTACTCCGGTAAAACGTTCGCAGGATGATTACCGAAAAAGCGCTCATCAAATAAGGAAAGATCAAACCCCAGATATTATCTTTGAAATGAAGCAAATTGACCCCGATTAAATAGGTGGATACCATGCCTCCATTAAATAACATGGTAAATATCAAATAGAAAGTAAAAAATTTTCGATACTTAAAATCTTTGCGGGAGATGGGGAACGCATAAAGGGCCATTATTAATACACTCAGGATCGTCCCCACAACCGTTACTATAATAGAAATGAAATAAGCGTTCACTACTTGGTTGGCCATGGAAAAAATAAATTTATAAGCATACAGGGTAAAATTTTGGGGCCAAAAACTATAACCGTGAATAGTCAACATTTTCTCGTCGGAAAATGAAACCGCCAGTGATAAAAATAACGGTACTACACATAGCAACGCATAAACCAGTAAGATCAAATTCAATACCAAATTCGTTTTTCGGGAAACATGACTGAGCTTGTTAAACTCAGTTTGGTTTTGCGAATTCATAAGTCTACCACCTACAATCTTAAAAATTTATTGTAAAATAAATCGGTGTAATCCGCTTTAATTCTGAATTATACTTGCCGTATCGAGATTAAAATAAACTCGACTCGGGATCGATTTTCTTTACCACCAGGTTCGCGGCAATAATTGTGAAAAAGCCCACTACTGATTGGAAAAAGGCTCCGGCCGACGACATTCCAATATCTCCTAATCCAAGAAGAGTTTGATATATATAAGCATCAAGCGTTTGAGTCACCGGTCTTAATAAAGCGGCATTCCGGGGTACCTGATAAAACAATCCTAGGTCGGTGTTGAAAATCCGTCCGACAAAAATCAGGAACATAACAATGATTACCGGTGCGATTTGCGGGATGGTAATGTGGAATATTTGCTTCCATCTGCTGGCCCCATCAATCCGGGCTGCTTCATATAATTGCTGATCGACCGCGATAATCGCCGCCAGATAAATAATGCAATTATTGCCTACCCATTTCCAGGCATTTACTAAAACAATAACCACCGGCCAATACCTCGGTTCGTTATACCAGGAGACCGGCGTTTTCCCAAAGAACTTCAAGATTGTCATATTGACAAAACCTTTATCCGGACTTAGATAAGAATAAACCAGGTAATTAAAAACCACCCATGAAAAAAAGAAGGGTAAAAACATTGAGCTTTGATAAAATTTAGCTAATTTCTGGCTGTAAATTTCATTGAGCATAATAGCGAAGGCGATTGAAATAATGCTGCAGGAGATAATAAAAGCCAAATTGTACAATAAAGTATTACGGATTATGTTAAAAGCGTCCGGTGTCATAAACATGAATTCAAAATTTTTAAAGCCACACCATTCACTCTTAAGTAGACTGGAAATAAAACCGCCTTCATAAAACCGGAAGTTCTTAAAAGCAATGACAGCGCCAAACATCGGCAAGTAATTATTTAAAAACAACACTAAAGCCCCCGGCAGCAACATTAAGAATAACGATTTGTTTCTTACCAGTTCATGGAAAAATCCAAATTTTAGTTTGATATCGATGTCATTTGGTTTAGAAGTAATTGTTATACATAAATCTCTACGTGTACTCATACCAGGTTCTCCTTTGATTAATCGAGATGTAGTTTGTGTTAATCTTGTCGAAACTTTTGATTACAATTCTATTATCCCAAAGAAATAAAAAAACGCCTAGGTTGAACTTTCCTAGGCGTTCGGAGCTGATCCAAAAGATTATTTGGCGATTGCGTCGACATTTCTTCGACACCGTAACACGACCTCAACCGTGGTCCCACTTCCCAGTTTACTACAAATATTGATATAACCGTGATGCATTTTAACAACTCGATGGCAA
>JBJKPO010000044.1:0-2922 GCA_046706235.1 Bacillota bacterium
GGCCTGGGAAGCATTATTTACGCGGTTAAACCGGGCGACGGTTCAGCCCGCGAACAAGCCGCTTCCTGCCAAAAGGTGCTGGGCGGATGGGCCAATATCGCGGTGGAATACGCCACCAAACGATACCGGAGCAACTTGATTAACTGGGGCATGCTGCCGTTTACGATGGAACCCGGCACAGTTGATTTCAGCGTGGATGATTTTATCTTCATTCCGGGAATCCGGCGGGCGGTGGAGACGGGGCAGACGGAGATCGAGGCCGTGATTGTCGGAACGCGGGGAAAATTGCCGTTGAAACTGTATTTGAATAACTTGTCGAAGGATGACCGGGATATTATCCTGGCGGGATGTTTGATGAATTATTATGCGAAGTGAATACAGCCGGGTATTTACGGAATGCGATAGTGGGGAATTAGGGCCTAAAAGATGACCTAACCCCCCGGCCCCCTTCCCTCGGAGGTGATTTTGGCAGAGTATTCAGAAGGAAGGGGGAGGTGACAATTGGAGAGCGGCGGGTTGAAATGTCAAATTGGCGGGATTAGCGGACGGGTTGGGACTTGAACTCCTTTTATGTCCGGTATTTGCTTACAGCTTTACCAAAGGGAAAATTTATCTAAAAGTAAAATTTCCGAAAAAAGCAGGCGGCATGGACTCTGAACTCCCCTTCCTTCCAGGCATCCGCTTACAGTTCCGCCAAGGGAAGGGGCCGGGGGATAGGAGCACTTTGGCATCCTTGACACAGCAAGGAAAAGTATTTGGAGATCGGAACATTATCAGATTATCAGGGAGGTTCTATGGCTGGAATCATCCGGGGACGGTGGATTAATCCGCGAAAATTGGAGAGAGCAAAGGAATTGTGCCGGAATATGACTAAAGCGGAAAGTATTTTATGGGACAAATTGCGGGGTAATCGGTTGAATGGGCTGCATTTTCGCAGGCAGCAGGTGATAGCCGGATATTCAGGATCGAACAGTTGTTGATAATTCTAATATCTTTTTCATTAAATCATCGGAAATTCGAAAACCAACAGTTTTCAGCTTTTGAATTTCGGTTCGAATATCTTGAATAATTCCTTCATGAAAGGCCAGAATGAGTATCCCTAGTGTTCCAGTAACCGATAGGTTAAAGTGCTTGGCTTTATTCCGGGCATAAAGATCATCCAAAATAACTCTTTTTATCGCTAATTCACCAGCGCCAATTATTGTTTCGCTCACACCCGAATGGAGTCGGCCCATTAACGTATTTACAGCTACCTCGTTTCTTACTTTGAAAATTTCGATCTGACCACAAGCGATTTTATCCTTAATGATATAGCATGAATCATCGTTATTATTAACTATTATTTCCTGCCACACGGCATTTGGTATATATATTTTACTAAAAAGATGGGTCAATATCTCCAATCGTTCGATCTTGCTTAAAAATATAAGCGGACTTGTATTGGAAACTATATTCATTTTTTAGCATTCTCGCTTTCGTACTCCGCTATAAAGCTAAGATCATCATTATAAATTTCCTCAGTGTATTCAATGGCAGGGACATTGATATTTCCCAGAATATTGATAAATTGGGAAAGCGATTTATCCGCAAGCTGAGCAGCTTTAGCAAGACTAATATCTTTAGATACAAAGAGACCAATAGCCAAATTTAATTTTAATTTTTCCTCGAGCGTCTTCCCCTCAATCGGTAGGGAGCTTATCTCCAGTAAAATATCAGCAGGAACTTGCATGCTAATTATTTGCTGATTCAATAATCCCACCTCTTTCAATTAACTGTTTGCATATCTATAATTATATCATTATTACTCAAACGGCGGCAAGTTTTTGGCTTTCATAAATACAACTAAATTCAACCCTCAGGAAAACACCGGTTTACAATTCCCTTAACCTCTTCCAACCAACCTTTGCGTTCCTCCGGAGTGCTGCCGGTGATGACCCGGAACATCCGGCGGTAAACATCCTTGACTCCACAAAAGTCGAAGACGCATTTCTACCAAATCAATGCTTTCGTTACAATGAAGCGCCGTTAACTCATCGGCGGCGGTATCTTCAGCCAGTTCCATCCCCTTGATCACCGGATCGAAACTTTCCCGGTATAAATCGCGAAATAAAACCTCATGGCCGTTTTCCCCGAGCGCCCGGACCGTTTCACGCGTGATGGCGTGATTGAAACTATCCGGATTGGGATGGGCCAGAATGACGGAGATTTTCATTAGAGAGTCTCTTTTTTTAATGCTAAAAAATTATTAATTTGCAACAATTATCCGATATACAGAATGAATGTTTTGTTTCAAATAAAATTGATATCGAAAAAGAGGGGCGAATATGGGGAATAAGACGCAGCCGGTACGCCGGAACGTATCCTACCGGATGTTCAGGATTGAACAGTTGCTTAAAAGCGGTAAATATTATAGTATCGGCGGCCTGGCGGAGTCGCTCGAGGTCAGCCCGCGCACGATTCAGCGGGATATCGAGGCGATGCGCGATTTTATGGGCGCGCCGGTGGAGTACGACCGTTTTCGCAAGGGTTTTTATTATGACAAGGAATTTTCGCTGCCCCGGCCCAACTTGACCGAGGGTGAGTATGTCGCCTTGTTTTTAACCGAGAAACTGTTGAGTTACCTGGACGGAACACCCCACGCGGCCCAGCTTGCCTCGGCCGGGGCCAAACTGCGGCTGCTGATGACCGACCACTTTCATAACCTGCCTGATACCGGATATATTTCCATTGCCGGCGACCCTTTGCGCGGCCAGGAAGTGACGATGGCGGAAAACTTCGCCAAGTTGGAGTCAGCCCGGCGGCGCCGCCGCCGGGTGGAGATTACCCATTTTTCGGTACAGCGCGAACAAGAGACCAATCGTTTGCTCGATCCCTATCATCTATACCTATTGCGGGGCGTCTGGTATGTGATCGGCTGTTGCC
>JBJKPO010000045.1:0-8240 GCA_046706235.1 Bacillota bacterium
GGACAATCCAATGCCCCGTTCCCCGATAATTGTTTCCAGTCCATCAGGGAGTTCTCCCAAAAAATCATTGATTTGGGCAATTGAAATTGCCGCGCCGATTTGAGCATCCGAAGCGCCGGAATTGCCAAAACGGATATTCTCGGCAATCGACTCCGAAAACAGAAACGTATCTTGCATAACGACCGCAATCTGTTTTCTCAATAAATCCAAGGGTAAATCCTTGATGTTGATGCCGTCGATAAAGATGTTTCCGGCGGTGCAATCGTAAAACCGGCCAATCAAATTAATCAAGGAACTTTTCCCGGAACCGGTCATGCCCATAATCGCAAGTGTCTTTCCGGGTTTTACGTCAAGGTTGATTCCTTTTAAAATAACGTTGCCATTATACTCAAAACCAACATCCGTAAAAACGATATGTCCAAAAATTTTGGGCGGAATGACCGGATGCACCGGCCCTTTGACTGTTGGTTCCTCCTTGAATAAATTTTCCAGTTTTTTCAAGGAAGCCCGGCATTGGGCCAGTATATTCGTAAGCCATCCTAACATGCGCATCGGCCAAATCAACATGAAGATATAGTTGCTGAAAGCAACCAGGGTACCAATGGAGATTTCATTTTGAATCACCAGCCAACCACCGGCGGTGGTGGTTAAGACAATCACCAGATTGGTCAAAAATTCAATTTGCGGGAAATGCCGGCCTAATACTTGTGCTTTTTGGTCATTTAGCCGGTAGTTCTCCTGATTTTGCTCCAAAAATTTCTGAATTTCATACTTTTCCCGGCCGAAGGCTTTTATCAAACGAACACCGGCGATATTCTCCTGGGCGGTGGTATTGATGATTACTCCTTGATCACTGATTTGCCCGTAAACTGCCCTGATATGATTTTCAAGCCGAAAGGCGACCCAAGCGATGACAGGCATGACCGCCAGGCAGATCAAAGCCATTTTCCAATTTAAAGCAAACAATAGAGTTGAGGCAATTACGAAATAAATAATCTGTTCCACAAAAAGCATGATTCCAAAAGCAACGGCCTGCCAGATGTTATCGACATCCTCCTTGAGACGCGACATCAATTCCCCGGTGTTGATGCCATCGAAGAATGTAAAAGACAGTGATTGCAAATGATTGAAAAGATCGCGGCGCAAATCGGCCACTACTTTTTGACTGCCGTAATCAAACAAGTATTCTTTACCATAACCTAAAACGACACGACCAAGAGTGATGCCCAACAGGCCGAACAAAGCACCCTTAAAGAGCTCCAGCTTACCTCCGATGATCACTTCGTCGACAATTAGTTTTTGTAAACGGGGATTAAACATATCCAGGCCAATCCCGATTAACATCGCGCCAACCGCTACGAAGAAATAAATTTTATAGATATTGAGGTAATGAAATAACCGTTTCATGAGACACCCCCATCAGAATTTACATGATTATATTTGTTAGAATTACTTTTTTCCCTGAGCCTTTTAGCGGAGTTTGCGGGATTCTTGGAGAAAACTAAAAAGCCGTGGGATGGATATCGCCACGGCCGAAAAATCGGAATGCTTAATTTAAATAACCTTTTTCCAATCAGAGGCGGGGATATCAATGGCGGGAAATATATAATAATAATGTAAAATGATCGCATTTGCCAATAAACGATTTTTCATTGTAGACACCCTGCCTCCTTATTTGATGTTTTCCAACGAATAGATTATATGATCAAAACCTGGAAAATGTCAAGCAGCAAAAATAGGATTCTTGATTTTTTTTTAAATTAACAATACAATAGAAAGTAGTAATAAATATATTGTATCTATTAATCCGGTGGAAAATATAGCTAATAATATGGCAAGAATGCTTAATTGCCACGTTACTTTCGTTAAGAGACAGGCCTCTTTTGCCACCGGCTTAATAAAATCGAAATCAATGCCGGGAAGGAAAGTATGATGGATAAGATTAAGGTTGCGATGGTGGATGACGATCCGGATTGGATTAAACAGATAATTATCTTTATCAATAATCAGGAAGATATGCTGGTGATTTGGTCGGCCACGACCAAGGATGAGGCGATTCAATTCGCCGGAAATTCAAACGTTGATATTATCCTGATGGATATTAACCTGAACGGCACATCAGAGAATTACGACGGAATTACAGCCGCCCAGGAGATTTTAGAAATTCAACCGGTGAAGATTATTATGATGACTTCGATATCGGATGAAGCGATTATAAAGAAATCGATTATCGCCGGCGCGGTGAATTATATTTTAAAAGAGGATTTTCGTCAAATTCCGAACGCAATCCGTTCCGCTCATCACCAAAAGTCACCGCTGGAAGTTATTTTTAAAGATTATTCCAAGTTAAAGGAGTCTGAACAATTGAATAAACTGACTCCGTCTGAGCGGCAAATTTTTACGCTATTACAGGAGGGATATTCTAAAGATAAAATTTGCAGTGATTTGTGCATCAGTGAAGGCACCATCAAAAAACATATCAGTAATATTATAAGAAAATTTGATGTTGGGAGCATCAAGGAAGCAATTCGGCTAGTGAAATCAAAAACGGTATTTTAGTAGAAATTATTGTAATTTGTTAGCTATTTTTGGGAAATATTATCAAAAGTCGGCTTTTTCATACTATTACTTGTTTTGGTCCATTGTAATTGATTGGCAAAGAGTTATTATGGTAATCAAAGAGGATCAAAACGTCATTTTTTTTAAAAAAGGAGTATAAAATATACTCCTTTTTTGGTTGGAAGGAGTAGAAAGAGTGGACTGGTTTCTTTGCGGAAAAAAAATTATAATTTAAATAACAAAGTTGAGGAATACGAGGAGAGATAAATAATGGAAATAACAACAGGAAATGTAATGATGCATGTCGATTCAATCAATGCTTGGGCGATAGAGGATATTGGCTACTTATATTGTAATCTTTTCAGCCAAATAAGTGAGTTGACCAATTCGAGCTTTCGTAATGAACTTATTGAAAAATGGTTAACTTATCTCATTACTTGCGTTCAGAAACTGGGTAAGTATTCAGGGATGATTTACAATCATTTTCAAGCTGAAAAATTTCAGTTGGAAACCAGGGTCAATCGGGTAGTAATTGAGATTACATCGGAGTATGCCCGGGATTTTAAAAACATTAACCTTTTTTTGGGAGTATTATTGGATGGGATTTTAGGTATCGATAATGCCATTGAACGTTATAAATTTATTGTCAAAACCATGGATGAAACATCATCTTATCTTGAACCGGCAAAAATGCGCTTTTTCAGGAATGATTCTTGCCGGTCAATGAAGGAAATGGCCCAATAGTATACTATATTGAGAAGGATTTCAACCCTGTTCCAGCGAAACAACATAAGGACTTAAAACAATGCCGGGGGATAGCATTTGAAAAAAATAAACGAAGCGATTACCGGTTGGGATATTCAAGGGTTAGCGCTCCGGGATTATTACCAGGGCGATCTCCGGGCGGAACTGCTGGTTGAAAGCAACTGCGCCTGGCCGGAACGGATGCCGGTATCCATTTTTTTTCGAAATTACAGTCAATTGCCGGAATTGGAACGATATGCGCTTAGTTTATGTAAAGGAACGGTTTTGGATATCGGCGCCGGCGCCGGCAGTCATAGTTTGATATTACAAGAAAAGGGGTTTATAGTTTATGCTGTCGATATCTCCCCTTACTCTGCGGAAGTAATGCGGGAAAGGGGTTTAAAAAACGTATATTGTATGGAAATCAAGGTTTTTAATGCCCCGCCGTTCGACACCATCATCATACTGATGAACGGAATCGGGTTGGCCGGCGATTTGAGCGGGCTTGATTTTTTTTTGAAAAACATCAAGCGTTTGTTAAAACCGGACGGTCAATTGTTGTTTGATTCCACCGATTTGAATTATTTAAGGAAAGAACCGGACACTGCTGTCAACCAGGTTTTAAAAACAGGCAAGAACTATGGAAAAGTGATTTATCAATATGAGTATAAAGGAATTCGTGGGTTTCCATTTAATTGGCTATATGTAGATCAAATCACGCTACGGAAATATTGCCGGCGGAACGGCTGGGATTGCCAGGTGATTTACGAAGAGGATTTCCAGTATTTAGCCAGGTTGACATTGCTTTAATAACGTTACTTCAAGGAATCAGGTAACGCTTCAACAAACCTTGTTCAGTAGCATTGCCTACCCGAAGAAATTGGCCCAGCCGGTAAACAATTAATTCGTTTTTTAAACCCAGCCGCGACTTAAGCTCCCGGGAAGCCGGCCTGGTTGGGGTGACGTTTATTATAAATTCAAATTGGCCTGCCTTATTAAATTGACTGCCACCTGATAAATCCCGGATCGTCAATTTGTGGCCATTGATCTGCCACCGAAAATCGGTTTTGGTTTCCAGTTTATCCTCTTCGACCCATTCTCCGCCGTTTCCCTTGGTAACCACTGAAACGGTCTCTTTTTTGTTTTTGGATTTAAACACGACAAATCTCCGGAAAAACGAACCGGTTTGGTCGGCGCGAAACCGCAGGAAAGATTCGCTTTTTTGGTCCGTGGTTTCCTTATATGACTCAGGAATGAACATAAGTTGGGTTAAGAAAGTTCCATCAGTATTTTTAATGGTGGCCGGGCCGTGCCACCAAAGGTATAACCATGTTCCTTCAACCTGTTGCGGGTGATCGGCCAGGGACGTCCGGTATCCAAAACCGGTTCCGATTATCATTAACGCCAATAAAAGAGCCGGTAACCCTTTTTTGAAGATTATCATGGTGTACCCTCCTTTTTAGCCTCAATTCATTGATATATTATAAGTTTAACAATTAGTCGCCAAAAATCAAGCAGGAATTTGGGTAATGGTGGTAAATATTAATTTGATAAGATCCTTGTCCTTTAGCAACAATATCTCAGGTGACTTGATGAAAATATTATTAACCACCCTTAATTCCAAATTTATTCATATCGCATTAGCATTATGGTATTTATACCAATATTGCCGCAACGATTATCCGGGGTTGTATTTCCGGGAATTCAACATCAACCAGGATTTAGCATGGGTTTGCGGTGAAATATACAGTGAACGGGCAGATATAATTGCTTTTTCATGTAATATTTGGAATATCGAACTGATTTTGACCATTTGCCGAAGGATTAAGTCGGTGGCGCCCGAGACTATCATAATATTGGGAGGGACTGAAGTTTCGGCTAACCCCCGGGAAATTCTTTTTCAAAATCCGGCGGTTGATTTTATCGTGGCCGGGGAAGGGGAATTAACCTTTAAGGAATGGCTGGAAGAAATATCGAAAGATAATCCGGATTGGAGTTCCATACCGGGCTTGATTTTCCGCTGGCGTGCCGGAATCATTGAAAACGAACCGCGGCCGCTGATTTCCGATTTGAGTATTTTACCGTTTCCATATCCGCCGGATCTAACCATGTTCCGGCGAAAATTGGTTTATTACGAAACTTCACGGGGCTGTCCGTTTCGTTGTCAATATTGTTTATCGGCTAATGAAGCAGGAATATCAAACCGGGTGCGGTACTTTCCCTGGGAACGGGTTAAAGAGGAACTGCTTAGTTTTGTGGAAGCCGAAATTGCCCAGGTGAAACTGGTGGACCGTTCTTTTAACTGCGATCCGGAACATGCCAAGCGAATCTGGCGGTTATTAATCGATCATCCCGGCAAAACCAACTTTCATTTCGAGATCGTTGGAGACCGGCTGGATGATGAATCAATCGCGATATTGGAATCAGCGCCCCCGGGTTTGTTCAAGTTTGAGATTGGAGTGCAAACCACTAATCCCCGTGTTTTGGAATTAATTCAACGCCGGATGGATTTTGCGGGATTGGGCCGTCAGGTTGCCAAACTGCTCAAAAACCGGAATGTTTTTGTCCATTTGGATTTAATCGCGGGATTGCCGGGTGAGGACTATGTTTCGTTCGGCAAGACCTTTAATGATAATATGGCGCTGAGGCCGGATCGACTTCAATTGGGTTTTTTAAAACTCTTGAAAGGTTCGGGCCTGCGAAAACGGGCCGCCGAATATGGTTATGTTTTTACCGCCGAAGCACCTTATGAAGTTATGGGAAACCTTTGGATATCTTATCCGGAATTGCTGAAACTGAAAGTAATCGAGGATTTATTGGAACGTTATTATAATTCCGGGCAGTTTACCACAAGTTTTCGATATTTATTCACGCAGTACCCCGATCCTTTTCAATTGTTCGAACAATTGGCCGGTTGGTGGAAGAAACGCGGCTTTGATCAATATTCACATAAAGACAAGGACCTTTACGTATATTTATTGCAATTCCATCAAACCATTAAAGATAAAGATGATCGGATCTTACGTAATTTGTTGAAGTACGATTTATTAATCCGGGAACGGATGGTTGAATCGCCGGAATGGGCAGACGGCAGTAGTCCCGAATTGAAGGATTTTGGGCGCCGGTTCTGGCGCGTTCCGGGTAACATCGAACGCTTTGTCCCTGAATTGGCCGGTTTGACGGCGTACGAGATCCAAAGGCGGGTAGTATTCGCTGAATTTGACTTCGATCCGGTCCAATGGGCGAAAAATCCCACGTCCGCTCCCGTGCTTAAATCCATGATTCTTTTATTTGTTTATGGAGGGAAAAAGGCCAGGACGGCAACCATTGGGACAGTTGAAAAGTTAACCGACAAGAGTTGAGAGTGAAGAGTTTCGATTTTTAATTTTAGATTTTGACTGATTTAATGACCTTTGACCTTTAACATTAGACTTTTGACTGATTCATATAAAATTATAAAGGAGGTTTTCAATTATGCTTTATTCGGGCTGGTTGGGTTGGATTTTTGCGGGTTGGGTTATTTTCGGGGTTTGGTGGGTTATTTGGCTGGGATTGGCAATTGCCACCAGGGCGCGGACGATTACTTGGTTTTTATTTTTATCAGGGGCTGTTTTAGCCGGGATCCAGATTGTTTTGATTCATAGTAATTTAGGTTTTTTGGCGCTGTTGGTCTTTGCTTTACCGTTGCTATTCCTGCCCAGTATGTTGCGGGTGGTTACCGAATACGAACGAGGAGTTTTATTCAGGTTTGGCCGGCAGATCGGGATTTTAAACCCGGGACTTAATTTAATCTTTCCGATGGGTATCGATTTTGTTAGAATAGTCGATCTGCGCACCTTCACCATTGATGTCCCGAAACAGGAAGTAATCACCAGGGATAATGTGCCGATTTTAGTGGATGCGGTGGTTTATTTTAATGTATTTGATTCGATATCGGCTGTGGTTAAGGTGGCCGATTACGTTCGCAGTACTTCCTTACTGGGTCAGACGATTCTTCGTTCGGTCCTGGGACAGCACGATCTGGATGAAATGCTTTCGAAACGCAGTGAACTAAACGAGCTTTTAAAGAAACTGCTGGATGAGGCTACCGATCCATGGGGAATCAAGGTTTCAGCGGTCGAGATTAAAGCGGTGGAACTGGCGGAATCAATGAAACGAGCCATGGCGCGGCAGGCGGAGGCCGAGAGGGAACGGCGGGCCAAAGTCATTGCCGCCGACGGGGAGTATCAGGCTTCCGAAAAGTTGGCCGGCGCCGCGAAGGTGCTGGAAACACAACCGGCTTCGATCCAATTGCGTTATTTACAGACTTTGACAGAGATTGCGGTCGAGAAAAATTCCACAATTCTGTTCCCGCTTCCCGTTGAACTGTTTAGGTATTTCATGAAGAAGACTGAGGAATAAAAGAATATTTCCACGGCTTGACATTTGTTTAACAATCACTTAATATATTCTTGGTTAGATCAGTTTTAGAACCAATTTATTAAACAAATTTAAATTAATGCCAATCGGTTTAAATACTAAGTTGTTTCCTCTTATGTCGGTTATTTTAAAACACAACTTAGTATAAGGAGGTTGAAGCCATGCCGACATACGAATATGTTTGTCCGCAGTGCGGGGTTTTCGAACAGTTTCATAGCATCACCGTTACAATAGAGCATTGTCCCAATTGCGGACAAGAGGTGAGCCGCCTGATCAGCCGGAACCAAAATATAATTTTCAAAGGATCTGGCTTCCATGTCACCGATTACCGGTCCGGCGATTATAACAAGAAGGCGGCCAGTGAAAGCCCGGCGGGTCCGGCATCCTCTACCGGTAACGATAAAAAGACCGCTAAGACTGAAAGCAAAGCATCATAAATAAAGGTCACTTCGGTGACCTTTCTGTATGAATTATACAATTAATTCGGGTTACTAACATTTATACGAACAAATTAAATT
>JBJKPO010000046.1:0-8829 GCA_046706235.1 Bacillota bacterium
CAAGAGTAAAAGCAATATTAGTATGTTAAAAGTATTGTTAGATTATTCCATTTACACGAATCGCGGGACACTCCCAAATCCCCCTACTCATATGACAACTCCAGCGGTAATTGCGCCGGATTAATTACTTCATGCAAAACAACAATCAACTCATCAATTTTATATGGTTTACTAACCTTGCCGGTAAAACCGTACCGCTCGTAATCCGCCAGGATTGGATCATTCGCATACCCACTGGACACAATCGCTTTAATCTTTGGGTTAATATCACGCAAGTAGGCGATTACCTCCTGCCCCCCCATGCCGCCGGGCACCGTCAGATCCATAATCACCGCGTCAAAAGGTTCTTCCGTATTAATCGCCTGTTTATATGCGGTAATCGCCTCGATTCCGTCAGTCGTCATCACTACCCGGTAACCGAAATATTTTAGCATTTCACCAGTTGCTTCCAAAATTTTTCTTTCATCATCCATCAGTAAAATTTTGTAGCCGCTTCCGGAAACAGCGGTTTTCTTAACGGATTCGGTTTGTAAAACCGCCGCCATTTCCGTAGCGGGCAAATAAATAAAAAAGGAAGTGCCGGTACCCTTTTGGGACTCTACTTCGATATAACCGTTATGGCGAGTGGTAATCGAATATGAAATAGCGAGGCCAAGACCGTTTCCTTCTTTTTTGGTGGTAAAAAACGGGTCGAATATCTTGGAAAGATACTCCTTAGGAATTCCCGTTCCTTGATCCTTAATGGTAATCCTCACGTATTTGCCCGGATTAAAATGAAGATTGTCGCCAACAATGATATTTTCAGCAACGATATGAATGATGCCGCCCCGAAGCATGGCTTGTTTGGCATTAAGGACCAGATTATGAATCACTTGGCTGATTTGACCTTCATCGACACTGGCCGTCCATAAATCATCCGGGATCGCGAATTTCACTTTTGTTTTAGACCCCCTCAATACAAATTCGGCCGTATCTTTGATTAGTTCGATCAAAGATGTGTCCTTTTTTACCGGAGCGCCTCCCCTGGAGAAAGTAAGCAACTGTCTGGTCAATTCGCTGGCCTTGCGGGCTGTCTCAACCGTATTAGATAAATAGATTTGAATATCTTCATGTTTCTTAATCTTCAACATGGCCAACTGGATATTGGAAAGAATGGCTGCTAATATATTATTAAAATCATGAGCGATCCCGCCGGCCAGAATACCAAGCGACTCCAATTTATCCGCTTTAAGAAGTTCCCGATCGATTTTCCGTTTTTCGGAAATATCTTGAAAAACCGTTACCATACCGATATTTGCGCCATCAGGAGTCTTAATGGGCGAACTGTTTAACGCGACTGGAATTTCTTTTAAGTCGCGGGTCACCAATATCAAATTTTGAAATTCCTTTTGGGAAGCGCCGAACACGACCGGTTCACTGGATAAATCGTTACAAATATAAAGAATTTTAGAGAGTGGTTTTCCAATCGCTTCGATTGGAAAATATCCGGTTAGATTTGCGGCGGCTTCATTAATAAAAATGATTTGTTGTTGCCGGTCGGCGGCCACGACCCCTTCTTTAAGAGAATTCAAGGTCACTTGCAGCAACTCCCTTTCGGAAGCCAGGATTTCATCCGCTTTACGCTTGCGTTCGGTGATATCGGTAAATGTGAATACTACGCCTAATATATTATTATTGCTGCAAATCGGAGCAAAAGTTCCCGCAAGCAAAGTTTTCTCTTCGGAATTTTTTCGAGTTATAATTATTTCCTCATTAATGACGGTATCGCCATGTAAAGCCCGGTATAACGGCGACTCTTTTGTTTTATACAATTTTCCGTCCGGTTTATACATACTTACTTTTAGTAACTGTTTTTTACCTGCCGAGTTAAAATCAGTATCGGTATATTCAAATACTTTACTGGCAAAATCATTTATCCGAATGATATTGCCCGAAATATCGTAAATAATAACGCCTTCGGCAATTGAAGATATGATGGCGTTCAATTCGTCAGCTTGCTGCTGCGCTATTAACGCCATCTCATATAATGCCTCTTCCATTCGTTTTCGTTCAGTAATGTCGTGCCCGATAACTACAGCCCCGATAGGGTCTCCATTCTCATCAACCGTAAATGATACATTTAAAACCACAAAAATTTCATGTCCATCTTTAGTCTTTAGTTTGTATTCAACATTCCGGTCCGGTTTTTTCCCGGTGAGCCACTGGTTGATTCTAGCCTGGAATGTAGTTTTACCTTGTTCATCCAGGATATCGAACGGGTTTATTTCCAACAATTCTTGCCTGGAATAACCCAATAAATGACATATCGCATCATTGACGGATGTAAATCTCTTGTGCCGGAAATCCACTTCAAAAATGCCCGCCGGGGCATATTTAAACAGATCTTTATATTTTTGCTCCGATTGGCGAAGTTCTTGTTCCATCTGTTTGAGCTTGGAGATATCGCTTATAATTGTAAGAATTATATCGGGGTTTCCCTGGCTGTCTTTTAAAAGATTAGCGGAAAGAAGAACGCAAAACCGGCTTTGGTCGCCTCTTAACAGCGTTAATTCCAAATCTTTGACACTGCCCTCTTTCAAAACCCTATCCCAGGCTTTTTGGGCTTTTTTCCAGCAAGATTGATCAATAAAAGTAAAACAATTTTTCCCGATTAATTCTTCTTTAGAAACAAAACCATGTACCTTGACGGTTGCCTGGTTGCAATCAAGCAGGGTCCCATCGAGGCTTATCAAGGCAATATCAACCGGGGAAAATTCGAATATAGTTCGCAGTTTCTCTTCGGATTTTTTTAAAGCTTCCTCTACTCGCTTACGTTCGGAAACATTTTTTATACAAAGTACAAGTTCCTCGCGCCCGCAATCCGGCTTTCTGAAATTATCCGGCATCGGTAAAATCCCCCAAATTCCGCCGCCGTTTTTCCTCCCGGGATAGTTCCGCCGGCCATAATTCCATTGGCCGCCCCTCCCGGATTACCGCGGCTAAATTGTGAAAAATACGTTTGTCATGTCTGCTTAACTTTCGGATTAATTCTTTAACCTCGGCCCGTTTGGTCCAGCCATCGGCCGGGCAAAGGTTGGGAAGTGGTTGAAATTTGGTAAACTCAGTGGCTTTCCGTAATTCCGCTTCCCGGAAATAAACCAGGGGACGAATGACGCTGAGGCCGGTACGGCCGAGTTCGGTATGCGGCAGGAAGGTTTTGATTTGGCCGGAAAAAATGATGCTCATTAAAAAAGTTTCAACCGCATCGTCATGATGATGCGCCAGGGCGACCGTATTGTAACCGTATTCACCGGCAAGCCGGTTCATGGTCCCCCTGCGTAAAAAAGAACAAGTGGCGCAGGGGCCTTCCGGATTCTCTTCTCCAAAAGCATATTTGGCGATTTCAGTTTTATAAAAATAAAATTTTACACCCAGGGTTTTGCAAAAATCAGCCGCCGGTTCCGGGTCAAGCGGAGTATCAAACCCGAGATCGATGGTCAAGGCGCCTAATTCAAACGGAATAATTTGATGCTTTTGAAAAATCGCTAATGCATACAACAAAAATGAACTGTCCTTGCCGCCGGAAAACCCAACCAATACACGAACATTCGGCCGTATTAAATCAAACTCCCTGATTGCCCGGAGCAACTTGCGGGTATAAGTGCGGGGCAGGCTTAGTCGTGAGTCCATTTTGAAAAATCAACCTCCTGAGATCCATTTGGTTGAATGAGTAAAAAATAACACCGCTTATCAGCAAGCGGTCTAGTTGTTACAATGCTTTATATTCACACTTTTAAATCCGGTCACGGCAGAATAAAACCGCAAGGTAATTTGTTTTTTTTACCCTTTACTCTTTACACTTTTTTTATGTATTACATCGAACGGCTGCCGACGATCAAGCTATTCCTAATAGAGTCCAAACTCTCATTTTCCAAGATTCGCCCCGTTCCTAAAACAACGCACGATAACGGATCTTCCGCCAAATGAATGGGTATCCCGGTCTCCTCCGATAATAACCTGGTAAATCCGTGCAGCAATGAACCGCCGCCGGTTAAAACCATTCCTTTATCGACAATATCCGATGCCAGTTCCGGCGGAGTCCGTTCTAAAACGGACTTGATACCATCGATAATGGTGGTAATCGGTTCCGATAAAGCCTGAAAAGTATCGGTTGAAGTAAACTTAATGGTCCTGGGGAGCCCGGTTACCAGATCGCGTCCCCGGATATCCATGGATTTTCCTTCTCCCTCCGGATACGCCGAACCAATCTGGATCTTAATATCTTCGGCGGTCCGCTCACCGACCATCATATTATACATTTTTTTAATATAACGGATAATCGCTTCATCGAACTTGTCCCCGCCCACCCGCAGGGATTCACTAACCACAATGCCTCCCAGGGAGATAATAGCGATATCGGTGGTTCCTCCTCCGATATCAACCACCATATTGCCGCTAGCTTCCGTAATATTTAATCCCGCGCCGATCGCCGCGGCCATGGGTTCTTCGATTAAAAAGGTCCTTTTGGCGCCGGCTTGCATAGCCGCCTCCAATACGGCTCTTTTTTCAACACTGGTAACCCCGGAAGGAACGCAGGCAACAACTTGAGGGCGAAACAAACGAGGTTTGGGGCATACTCTTTCAATAAAATATTTAAGCATGGTTTCGGTAACGTCATAATCAGCGATAACTCCGTCTTTAAGGGGCCTAATGGCTACAATATTTCCGGGAGTCCGGCCAATCATCTGACGGGCTTCCTCCCCAACCGCTAGAATTTTATTGGTATCTTTTTGGAGAGCAACCACCGAAGGTTCTCTGATTACAATACCGCGTTTTTTTACATAAACCAGAACACTTGCCGTTCCTAAGTCAATTCCAATATCCGTCACTAAATTCCGCCAGTTCAAAAGTCCTGCCCCCCCCAACCATCCGGTTTATCTTGAACGCCGGTATTATTCGATTGTATGATTTCCATCCGTAGCGTTTTTCGTGTACAAACGCGTGTATGATATTACTTATCTTCTATTTTCTATGTCTTTTTTGAATATCCTCCTTTTTTAGAAGCTATTTCTTGTATTTGATACTTCTTTTTTGTCGCTTCACCACCTCGAATATGTCGTTCCGCTTTATTAATTTGCAAAATCTTTTTTACTTCCCGGTGGAGACCGTAATTAATATTGGGCAGCCGTTCAGTTACATCCTTATGAACTGTGCTTTTACTAACACCGAAAAATTTCGCCGCCTGTCGTACGGTTGCTTTTCGTTCCGCGATGTAAAAGCTTAAATCCAATACCCGTTTTTGGATATAATCCTTCAATCCCTCCGCCCCCTGGACATTTTATTTAATGTATATGGCTTGGGCGAAAGGAATAGTACCATGATTTGCCGGATTTACAGGATCTATTAGTTTATAAACCATCAATTATATTCCGGGGATCTACCGGTTCCCGGTTCTGGTAAATCTCAAAATGGAACCCGGGAGTTCTCGAATCAATTCCCGTTAAACTGCTGGTACCGATGATTATTCCTTTGAGGACTACTTGTCCTTCTTGAACTTGAACATCCGCCAATTTGGAATAAACGCTTTCCCAGCCGCTACCGTGATTTATGGTAACTGAAAACCCACCATCAACGGTTTTTTTTACTTTAGAGACCGTACCTGCCGCGGCCGCAATAATATTACTATTTACCGGAAGAGCAATATCCACTCCCGGGTGTAGCCGCCAACTCTTTTGAGAATTGGTCCATCCAAACCCTTGGATAACCTGACCCAGGGCCGGACGGCTAAAATTATGCGGATCGAAAACCGGTTCCTTATTTTTGGATTGTTCAATTCGCAATTGCTTTTTTAAACGGTTTAATTCGCGTTGGAGAGTTATAACCGTGGAATCTTTCGCGTTATTACTCTCCATTTGAATCTTCCAGTTATGGAGTTGCCGCCATCCATGACTTGGCCCCCATAGATACAATCCCAGTCCGAACGAAATAAGGTAAACCGGCCAATATTTCAAGACAAAGTAAGGTTTAACACCATCGAAGATTTTTTTGCCATAACTTTTTAATAATTTACGGACCTTTGATAATTTTAAGCTGGAAAACCGGCTCATCCGCTGTCTGCTTGGATTCTTTTTCACAACAATCGCCTCATTTCACCTGATAACCCATTCTTTAATTTAGTCGATTCGATATAACTAATGGCGCTGCATAGTCATAGTTTTTCTTGTATATGAAAATTTATCCAAAAAGATTATTTATATTTGATTTTAGCAAACTTGATCCCCCGGTAATAATGCCGGAGAATCTGATGGTAAGTCCAGCCTTGCTTCGCCATGCCGTTGGCTCCATATTGGCACATTCCCACCCCATGGCCATACCCGATTGAAATAAAATGGATTCCGGCGCGTTTCAGTTCCCATGTGAAACAAGAAGATTCCAGTCCAACCATTTTCCGGAATTGTTCCCCCGAAATACGGTAATTACCCATGGTTAACTCAAAGATCCTTCCGGTTGCCGAACGTCCGGTTACTTTTATTTTACGAACTGATGCCTCCGGTATTTTTAAATATTGACTTAACCGGTTCCATGTGAAATCATAATTATTTCGAAAATGGGGCGATTCGGAATCAAAGCCGCAACTCTCACTTTGTAAATATGGAACATTATGATTCCAAACTTCAACGGCCGCCGCGGTGCCTACTCCGCAAGTAGAATGAAACACGGCGTCAATCGGCCGGTTATCATAAAGCATAATTATACCCATGGTTTCACCAACCGCCTGTTTTATTTTTCGATAATACCATGGAAAATCCCGGTTGCCCCACTTTCGCTTCAAACTTGCCGATGAAAGCCAGGCTTGACTTTCAGCCGGATCATCGCTAAAATCAGCCCCCGCATAAAGACTGCAGCCTTGTCCGCCGAACTTTCGCAACCGGCGAACAGCTATGGTCCGGGAGGCGATAGCTTGCGCTTTTAACGCTTCCATGTTAAATTTAGCCGGCATTTCCGCGGCGACAACTCCAATCAAATATTCTTCAAGATTCAGGTGGTATGCTTTCCCCTCTTTTCTCGCGAACAAAACCACCGGAATATTGGCGTGATGCTTGGAAACATACAGTTGTTTCTTGATATAGAGAACCGGGACTAAAACCAGTAAAATCATTACCAATAATAAGGTTAAACTATGATTATAACGCACCAAAATCCCTCTCAATATTTACGCGTACTAACATGTTCGCAATCTTTCCTTCATTGACATACGCCCATGATATTTTCACCATATGCGGAAGGATGATAAAAGATACCACGGTAAAATATACTATATTCAATGGACCTTGATTTGGCGCATCGTCTCTTGCCGTTTCACTCAAATAACATTCAGTGGAATTATATGTGTAAATAGTTAGTAAAGAATACGAAAAAAGATTAAGATTTCTAAGGGTTTAGCCGATGTAAATATCATACCGGGAAAGGAATGTTTTAAATGGCGAAAACGGCGCAAATAAGTAATGAATTAATACTTAATGTATTGGGCAACAAGTTTTTTAAAACAAAAACAGCCAAACAAATCAAAAATAATGATTCGATGACAATTTTAACCGGGGAATAAATGAATATCCGTCATGAGTTTATAATCTTTTTAACACCCGATACGGGTGTTTTTATTCTAAACTTGAGGTGATTTCATGAAAAGTTTGGTACTCCTTACTATTTTCATCATCCTGGCCGGAACCGCGCTTACGGTAAATTTTATCCATGCCGCTGGAAATAACCGCCCCGTCCGGCCAATAATTATCGCTGCCTTGGAACCGGATGAAAACGGCGCTACCAACCAAACCGACGCCGCCTTCCCGGATAACTCAGACACAAAGCCAACTACTTCCCCAACCGTTAATTCGAGTCCTGCTGAGGTTAAACCAT
Organism: Bacillota bacterium; assembly: GCA_046706235.1. GTDB lineage: Bacteria > Bacillota > UBA4882 > UBA8346 > UBA8346 > JAEZJQ01. Next base: position 7,897 of record JBJKPO010000046.1, read on the forward strand.
CCACGGTCTCCAATCATACTGCCACCAATAAAACCGCTATAGTTAAGGCCCTGGTTACACCAACAGCCGCGCCAAACATGATTAATTCCGGCGATACCGCGCCGGTGATACATAATAACCAAGTAAAACCGGAGTATTCCTTCAAATTCAAAGCATTACTGACCAATTTATCTTTGAAAGATTTTTTAACTTTAAATGATTCTTTTTGGTCGGCCATTCCGGTAAGCATCGGATTGTGGTGCCTGTTTTTCGGAGCGGCCATTATGTTCTACCTGTTGAAATGGAAACATTTACGGCAACCGTTGCTGTTTTTAAGCCTGATTTTTTTTGGATTTTATTTGGGTGGAATCCCGGACCCAATTAATGCGATTTTTAATATCTGCGCCGGTAATAAAATACTGCTTAGTATAATCCTAGTTTTATTCCCGATACTGCTTTCGCTCTTCTGGGGGCGATTTTACTGTGGCTGGCTTTGTCCTCTGGGGGCGGTCCAGGAGTTTTTAAATCCGGAACATGAAACCCGGGTTTTATCAAAACCCCTGGATGGCGTTCTTAAATATTTAAAAGTTATCATTTTAATTGCGCTTGGTTATTTTTCCTGGCATACCGCCGCTAATGGGTGGCAAAATTTCGATCTGGTCAAGGCCTTATTTACTTTTAGCGGGCCATTGATTACTTTGATCATTCTGGGATTAGTACTGATAATCTCCCTGTTGGTATCCCGGCCGTTTTGCAAGTACTTATGCCCATTGGGGGCCATTTTAGCCTTTACTTCCCGTTTTTCTCCGTTTCGGATGCGGGCTGACGCTAAAAAATGCATGATATGCGGAAAATGTATCGCCGGGGGATGCCCGAGGGATGCAATTTCGGCTTCTAATCCCGAAATTGATTTACCGGTCATCGACAATTCGGAGTGTATCAAGTGCTCCGAAT
>JBJKPO010000047.1:0-1866 GCA_046706235.1 Bacillota bacterium
AACGAAGAGCAATCCCCGGAGTATCAAACATTGAATTGGTTGGTTGAAGGCGGAAAAGTATTGGTAATCCATCGCTTGGCCGTGGATCCCCAGCGGCAAAAGCAGGGAATAGGCCGGCGGCTGATGGACTTCGTGGAAAACTACGCTGCTGAAAAAGGGTATGGTTCGATTCGATTGGATGCCTATAGCGGAAACCCCAAGATCCTTGATCTTTATGAACGCCGGGGGTATCAAAAGGCCGGACAATTGTTTTTTCCGCGCAGGAAACTGCCGTTTTATTGCTATGAAAAGGTACTGGTAAAGGATAATACTGATATCATTTAGATAATAGTGAGGTGAATAATGAAAGAGCTGAAATGTTTTATCGAAAAAACGTGGGGTTTATCAGATGTTAAGATTAATAAAACATTACAAGAAAATGGGGAGCGAAAAGTATTTCTGATCCGAACCGCGGAGGATACTTTTATTGTAAAGCTCTTTAACCCGGAGTTAACTGAAACTCAAATCCAAAGGTATACATCTGCCTTGATCTTCCTTGAAAACAGTACTTATTGCAAAGCGCCCGGGCTGATCAGATTACCTGATGGAAAAGCATTTACCAGGTACAACGGCAGATATATTTATTTAATGGAATTTATCGAAGGAAACATTCTCACTGATAATTCGGATGATGAGTATCGATTGGGAAAAGCCTTGGCAAATCTGCATAAAATCGATAATTACAATTTATCATCCGGTATTGATACCAACCGGGAAATTCAAAATATGCCGTCCAGGTTCGCGGAATATCCATTTAAAAATGAATATGATACAGTTATTAAAAGTATGCCCGATTTTAACCAAACGAAACAGTGCTTTATTCATACGGATATCTGCCCTAAAAATGCAATGAAAAATACTGATGGGGAAATTGTTCTGCTGGATTTTGACGATGCCGGAATCGGTTCATTATTTATTGATTTGGGATATCCTTTAATTACCCAGTTTGTTCAATTTGACGGCAAAGTCGACGGGCAGCCCCCCGCCAAATCCGGAAAGGATTCAGTTTAATTTTGACGCGGCCAAGTCATTTTATGATGGGTATTATTCAATTACCGCATTATCAAATAACGAAAAAAAGCTTATTTTTAACGGAGCAGTTTTTATGCAACTCATGTATATGCCTGTTTTTGGTAATGAAGCTGTTCCATTCCTATGGAAAGAGCTCGATTTCGCAATAAAAAACAAGTTTATGCTTATGAAAGCATTGGGAGTGGAAATTTAAAAACATTAACATGGGGTTCAGTCAGATCAACCCCAAGCCTTTTAAAACCTCCTGCATGACCTTGATTTCATTCGAATTAGCTTCCACCATCGGCGAACGCAGCCCTCCCACCTTAAAACCAAGTAAATTGCAAGCAGTCTTGACCATGGTCGGGTTGGTGGTAATAAATAAAGCCCGAATCAAGGGACCGATTTCGGCGTTAATCCGGACTGCTCCGGTGATATCGCCCCGGCAAAAGCAGGCAATCATCTCCTGAATCTTCCGGCCCACGATATGGGATGCCACGCTGATTACGCCAACTCCGCCCACGCTTAACACCGGAAGGGTCAAGGCGTCGTCACCGCTGTAAATCATAAAATCCTTGGGTGCTTTTTCATAAATTTGACTGATCTGGGCCAGGTTGCCCGAGGCTTCTTTAACCGCGACGATATTGGAAATGGCCGAAAGCCGGATCAGCGTATCCACGGATACATTTACCCCGGTCCGGCCCGGAATATTGTAAACAATAACCGGTAATGAAGACTCGCCGGCAATTGCCGCAAAATGCCGGTATAAACCTTCCTGAGACGGTTTATTATAGTAAGGCGCGACCAACATTACAC
>JBJKPO010000048.1:0-5456 GCA_046706235.1 Bacillota bacterium
ATCTGCATGATGCCCCAATCGGTTGAATCCGGATTGCTGTGCCGGTTCGGGGCTCCTCCTTTATCAAACTGGGTCATGCCGCTTTCAGTCATGGCGGTGGCCAGGCCAAGCTGCGCCGGTATCCCGATTTGACGGCATTGTTGAGTAATATAATCGACAATCTCTTGTTTGCCGGGATTTAGTCCACTGGCATTAACGCCGGAAAGTTCCCGGATAACCCCGGTGTCCTGATTTAACAATCTTTTAAGGGCATTCGAATCAGTTGTATCCAATGTTCCGGATGGTAATAAACCGAAGGCTTTTTTAAAATCACGCATTGCCAGTTTATAATTGGATATCGCTTGTGGAAACGGAACATCCGTTACCGGTCTGGTGTCGCTTTTTTCAGCCAGTTTCATCAGGTCCGACAGTTTCCGGCCGGATAACGATCCGCCGGTTTGATCCGAATCCCGGGCCGGATCAGGTTGCTGCAATTGCTGGAGTAAAGAAAACAAAGCTTTCGTCTGATTATCCATCTCCGGTACGGAAGATAATTCGTTCGTAGCTTTGTTTAGATAGCTGTTAACTTCCGGAGCCAATCCCCGGCCCGCCATGCTTTCAAGCAACGACTGCAATATAGCTTGAAACTCGGATTTACCGGTTTCCGAACCGGAAATAGAATTATCGCTATTGTTTACATTGAGGCCGTCGGTTGAATTGCTTTTTTGTTTTATCGGAAAAAATGTTTCGTGATTATCAACGCCGTTTATCGAAGTCATTTTATTAATACTCCTTCAAAAAACTATAAATCACTAAAAGCGCTTTATTATAGAGATATAAAAACATTTTTTTCCTTTTAATCATCGGCAGAATAAGATTTTTCTTAAGAAAAAATATTATTTGTTTTAACCTGAATCCGGCAAGTAACTTAAAAATCTTTCTAAGATAGAGACTTGCCGGATTCAGTAGATAAACCCGATCCGGCAAATTTTTCTTTGTATTTCAAGAAAATTTAAATGTACTTGCCGGATCGAGGTTTAAGGAGTGGGATTCGTTTCTTCCTTGGGATTAATCGCCAGCAATTCCACTTCGAAAATCAACGCCATATTAGGTCCGATAGTCTGTCCGGCGCCGCTTTCTCCATAGGCGAGACCGGCCGGAATGAACAATTGCCATTTGGAGCCGGCCTTCATCAGTTGCAAAGCCTCGGCCCAACCGGGAATCACCTGGGAGACCATGAATTTAGCCGGTTGGCCGCGTTGATAAGAACTGTCGAATTCGGTACCACCGATTAAGGTGCCGCGATAATCGACCAACACGGTGTCACCGGCGGCCGGACTGAGGCCGGTACCCTCGGTCAGCACTTTATATTGCAAACCGCTGGGAAGCGTAACAACGCCGTCTTTGGTTTTATTAGCCTCCAAAAACGCTTCGCCTTCCTTTTTATTTTGTTCCGCCAGTTCTGCCTGCCGTTTTGCGAGTTTGACCGCCATTTCCTTTTGATAGGCATCAAATACTTCTTGTATTTGCTCCTTGGTCAATAAGGGTTTGGCGCTGGAAAGGCCGTCGGTTAAGCCTTTCATGAATAGCTTGAGGTCAATATCCAGTTCCTGCTTTTTCATGCTGGTGCCGATGTCCAGCCCGATACTATAACTAACTTTATCTTTTTGAGTTTTCAGGGCAAACTGCTCCACTACCTTTTTAACTTCTCCAAAACAAAACGCCGAAAGTATCAAAACAAGAATTAAAATCAAACCGGTTTTTTTTAACATGGTTGCACCTCGCTAATTTCTTTAACGGTTATTTCCTTTTTATATTTCGTAGTCATTATAATATTTCCTGCTTTTTGGCTATTAAAGGAAACAACGATTAAAAAAACAAGTAATATAAATGAAATCAACTCCGCCGGACCCAATCACTTTGAACAGTACATCAGGGATTGCCGATTGATTACAATTTCTTGACATTAACAATGATAAGTGTTAATATATTGTAAACAATTGTTTAATTAGTAATTATTATGGTTCTATTATATTGACGTTAATTTAACAATTATGAAGGGAGAATAACTAATGAAGAAACTCGAAAACGTACTTAAATCCGCGGTAGTAAATTTTTCCGTCGCCAATTTCAACGAAGTGCTTACCGATTCCGCGGTGGCAACCCTGGCGAATTCACCGGTGGTTAACTTGGCGGCTTCCAGCATCAACCGGCTGGACCCATCAAAGTTATCCAATATTAGCGCTTCGGTATTAGTTGATATGTTACGGGGAGTCTCCACGGAATTATCCTGTTCGCAAGTGGCCAATCTCCTGTGCTCCGCCGTCGCCAATCTTTCCGCCAGTCAAACAGTCAATATCTCCAGATCGGCCATGGCAAATATCGCCGGGATGTTAAAGGAACAACCAAACGCATCCGTGGCTGTCACGTTAACCGGCGACCACTCGGCAATCAACAATATTGTCTCTTCCTTGAACGAATGGAACAAACGGGCCGGGCTTTCGATAACCGGCGATACCCCGGTAAAATAGGCCCGATGGAAAATCGCCTGGAAGAACAATTTATTTATCCGTTCCCGGTGAACCGGGTTGATTTTATTGTATTACAATCGTTACTCGGCCTTGTTTCAAACCGGTTATCCAATAACGGTAATAGTTCCATTTTTAACGATATTAGTGAAATGGATCTATTTTTAGCCGCGCAAAAACTCAAACTAACGCATTGCATGAATATCTCCTATAAAAATACGATGATAACCGGTGAAACATCTTTATTTAAGTCATTCTCACGGATTGCGGAAATACTTTTCAACAAACAAAAAGAGTATTGGAAGGAAGTAACCGCCAAATTAAGCATGGAAGGAGTAAATTCCTTAACATTTAAAGGCTTTTACTTTCTATCGGATGTTTATAAATGCCGGGAATATTATCCGATGTCCGATATCGATTTATTAATCGAGCCGGATTCCATAAACCGGTTTAAAGATATCCTCCGGGAACTCGGCTTTTCTCAAAATATCGCGATTGGTTCCGACAATAAAGCATATGCCCTCGACTGGAATTATATCGAGGATTATGAGGCCAAGCATTATGAATTGTACCCGTTCATCAATATCGTCGAAATACCGGAGCTGGTTCCTTATTATGATTTCATTGTAAAATACTTACATTTTTTTCCATTTGTGTTTGAAAATGAAAAACTATATTATGCAATTATGTTTGATGTCCATCATAATCTATCGCATAATATCGCGTTGGATGATATCTGGCTTAATTCCCGCCAGTTTCAGGTAGATGAGACCACCGGACGCGCCGTTAACGATGAAGTATTGGGATGGTTCATTCCCGCCCGTTTTTATCATGAAGCGATGGTCTTGTGCGATTTTAATTTGAGGTTAATTGCAAATTTAATCGCGTTAGTCGGCACGCGGGAACTGGATTATCATAAAATTCTTGAAGCCGCGGTAAAATACCGCTTGCAACCTTCATTATTTTATTGCTATCGCTTTTTAAAGGAATTCGTGGGTCTAAAAATACCGGATGATTTTCTGGAGGCTCTGGCCCAAAGCAGTTCTTTCAAGGAATCATACCGGGATTGGGGCGATTTCCTGCCGAAAATTTTTAACCGGCGAGTTTTGTTTAATATTACATCCGGGTAATCGGGGGATTCTTCATGCATATATTTATCGCCTTTCCGTTTTCGCAATTAATCGAAACTAAAACCGGATTACTTAGTAAAAATAATATTTTTCTTTTAGAGAACCTCCGCAATCGCTTGATTGAGGATCACCACCAGGTTTTTCTCGCCCATTACCGCGAAAAATGGGGTAAAGCACTTATGCTTCCCGCTGAATGCACCACCGATGATTTTAATGAAATGAAAAAAACCGATCTGGTGTTGGCGTTCCCGGGCTGGCCCATTTCGGGCGGTGTCCATATCGAATTGGGATGGGCGTCCGCCCTGGGCAAGAAAATAGTGTTAATACTTAAAAACAAGACTGATTACTCGCCTTTGGTATACGGATTGGAAGCTGTCACCGATACGGAAATAATCAATTACGATATACTTGATTATAAAGAGATCTTGCCGAAAATATTAAAGTACGTCAATAGTATCGAAGGTAAAAAGACGGCCTGATTGATTTATCGACGCGATTTTGCCAGGGAATTAAATACATCCTGAATATAACGCAGATCCTCATCTTGAAACAGCGGCGATATTGAAAGCCATCCCGTTCTTTGGCTTAAATCTTCCGTAAGCGGACAAGAGTTTAACCGGTAATCGACGAAATAATACGGCACGCCGCTTTCGTGCCATGATTTTTTCGTTCGAAAAGTGGTATAAGAAGTCAATACTTTATCGCTGAATAGTTCCAGGGGAATATTCCGGTCATTACTTTCTATAATAAATTCGCGGCACTCCGCTTGCGTGTCGAAAATAAGGCATAAACTTACCGGCACCGGTTCCGCCTTTTCAGGAACCGGCCTCAACCGTAAACGTTTTAAATCCAGGCTCTCTATTAAACCGTTATATAGTTTCCGTTGCCGTTCGATGATCAAATCGGCTTTTTTTAATTGTTCGATGGCGATCGCGCTTTGAATTTCAGTGATTTTCAGGTTCTCTCCATAGCTGCAATCCGGATGATCCCAAACCGGATATTGATTATTCTCTCTTTTGCCGCCATTGTCATGATACCGCCTGGCTTCTTCAAATCCCGCTTTCGATCCGCATATAAAAATACCGCCCTCCCCACAGGTGATTACCTTGTTCGCCTGTAAACTGAAGGCTGCCGCATCTCCGATGGTCCCGACGCGTGCCCCGTTATACCTGGCTCCAACAGCCTGGGCGGCGTCTTCAATAACCTTCAGGCCGTATTTATCGGCAATCTGAAGAATGGAAACCATGTCGCAAGGAACTCCCTGGATGTGGACGGCCATGATTGCCTTGGTCCGCGGGGTTATACATGCTTCGATTCGCTTCGGGTCAATGTTCATGCTTTCATCGACTTCAACAAAGTTGGGCACGGCGCCGCAACTTAACACCGCCGCCGCTGAAGCGATGAACGTAAACGGAGACAGCAGCACCTCGTCCTTAGGTCCAATCCCCAGCGATACGCAACATAATTTCAAAGCGGCGGCTCCGGATGAACAGGCGAGGACATTATCAGTCTTTAGATAGGCTTGTAACCGTTCCTCAAACTCACTGGACTTGCCAAGCGGTTTGGGTCCGTCATACCTGAACAGGGATTTCGACCGGATCACTTCCACGGCGGCCGCTTCTTCCTCTTTGTCAAGGTAATGGGTCCCGATAAAAGAATCATTCGGAATTTTTCGCATTACCGGCGCTTTGTCTGATGATTTCACGAACAATCCTCCCCAAGCCGTCACTTTGATAACTTGAAAAATGCTTACTTCGGACCGCTAGATAACTTTCACGCGAACCGCGCAGATAATTCCCGATACCTTCCTGTAAATATC
>JBJKPO010000049.1:0-7790 GCA_046706235.1 Bacillota bacterium
TTTCGTGCAGACTATGTGTGATTACCCACTGGTCGAAGCAATCACCCAAAATGTAGTCAAACACCCGGTACTGCCTGATTCAGCCAGCCGGGCGAAACTTGCTGAACGTAAAAGCTCAAAGTATACCGAAAAATACGCGGATTATATCGCCCTTGGCGTAGAAGAATGGCGCAAGGTTTATACCGAGCATGAAAAACTCGGTAAAAAAGCAGTCCTTTTTATTATGACCGATGATACCAAAAATTGTGATGATGTGGCCGAGTACCTGGAAAATACCTATCCTGAGTTTGCCAGCGCAATTCTCGTAATTCATACTAATAACAACGGAGACATTTCAGAAGCGAATTCAAAGAAAAGCAAAGAAGAACTTGAACTGTTACGAAAGGCATCTAATCAGAGCGATAGTTGGGAGAGTCCATATAAAGTTATTGTTTCAGTATTAATGCTTAAAGAAGGCTGGGATGTTCGTAAAGTAACAACGATAGTCGGACTTCGGGCCTAAGCGGCGCAAAGAAATATTCTCCCTGAACAAACCCTTGGCAGGGGGTTACGCAGAATGTATCCTGGAACCGAAACCAAAGAATATGTTAGTGTTGTCGGTACTGATGCATTTATGGATTTTGTTGAGTCTATCCAAAGCGAAGGCGTGGAACTGGAACGGAAACCGATGGGTGTAGGAACCGGACCGAAAGCTCCGATTATTATCGAAGTAGATAATGAAAATAAGAAAAAAGATATTGATAAACTTGATATTGAAATACCAGTTCTTTCACCACGTATTTACCGGGAGTATAAAAATCTAGAGGAATTGAAACCTGCCGCTTTCGGAACAACTAAAATACCTTATAAACAATTTTCTGAAGCTGAAAAACGGGAAATCGTCTTCAAAGATATTACAACCGAGGAGATTAATCACATTACCGTTCTTGATTCAACAGGTGTCACTGATTATCGAAATGTTATTGGATATTTTACACAAGTGATTATGAAAGATTTGCGTTTGGTTAGTGGCTATGATATTTTATATGGCAAAATAAAAGAATTTATAATCCAATACTTATTTGAAACCACCGTAGATATAGACGATCTAAATACAATAAGGAATTTGTCTGAATTGAATGCGTGTAAAACAATAATTGAGACCTTTAAAAGAAAAATTAATGAGTTGACGATACTGGACAAGGGCAGCGCTGAAATAAGGGATTATATCAAACTAAAACAGACCCGGCCATTTGTAGTAAAAGATCAGGGTTTTCTTGTTCCTCAAAAAAGTTTATTCAATAGAATCATTGGTGATAGTAGGCTAGAGCTATTATTCGCCTCCTTTCTGGAAAAATGTCCCGATGTGGTTTCTTACGCCAAAAACTATATGGCCGTTCACTTCAATATCGATTATGTCAATTCTGATGGTAATATATCAAACTATTATCCCGATTTTATCGTCAAAACAAGTGAAAAGGGAATTTTTATTGTTGAAACAAAGGGTTTAGAAGATCTCGATGTTCCATTAAAAATCGGACGTCTAAAAAAGTGGTGTGAGGACATTAATCAATCACAAAAAAAGTGCCGTTTTGACTTTATATTTGTTGATGAGGAAGATTTTGAAAAGTACAGACCAAATTCATTTTCAAGTCTTATCGCCAACTTCAAGAAATATAAAAATGAGTAAAGAGAGATTCCGTTCAAGAACGCGTAGAGTAAGTTCCCCCAAGCCCTTTCGCTTTCTCATATCATTCATTCACCTTCCAACAAAGCTAAAGCATTCATCACCTGCATCAACACTCCGGTCTTTAGACACTTCTCATCGATTTGAAACCCGGGGTTGTGCCCGGGGGCGTCAATCCCCAGTGCCTTATTGCCGCACCCCAGGTAGTAAAAAGCGCTCGGCGTATAGTTGCTGAAAAACGCAAAATCCTCCACGCCCAGGGAAGGTTGGTTTTTATAAAGTAAGTTTTCTTTTTCCAGTAACTTTACGGCGTTTGTTTCAACTACCATCATCACTTCATCATCATTGACGACCGGCGGATATCCCTCCTCGAACTCAATCTCGCAATCGCCGCCCATTCCCTGACATATTCCGATGGCAACGTTTCGAATCCGGTCTTTGATAAAGGCGCGACTTTTTGAATCCAGGGTACGGATGGTTCCGCTTAAAATAACCCGGTCGGCGACGATATTTTCCTGGGAACCTCCGTCAATCTTTCCGAAGGTAATTACTCCGGCTTCAAGCGGAGAAATATTACGGGAGATTACGGTCTGTAAAGCGGTAATGATCTGGGCCGCGATTACAATCGCATCGATTCCTTCCTCGGGATATGCGGCGTGGGCCGATTTGCCCAGGACGGTTATTTTGACGGCATCGCTGGAAGCGGTTATCGTACCGCGCCGGACCATGATTTGCCCGGCTTTGGCCGATGGAGTGACGTGGAGTCCCAATACATAGTCAACATGGGGATCTTCCAGGCAGCCCTGTTCGATCATCGGTTTGGCCCCGCCTACGGTTTCTTCGGCTGGTTGAAAAAACAGTTTGATGTTGCCGTTAAACTGTTCCTTAAAATCGTATAAAATCCGGGCGGCGCCAAGCAATATGGCCATATGGGCGTCATGGCCGCAGGCGTGCATTTTGCCGCTGATTTGCGAGGAGTATTCAAGACCGGTATCTTCCCGGATTGGAAGAGCATCCATATCCGCACGGAGCGCCACTGTTTTCCCGGGCCTGGCGCATCGGATGATTCCAACGATACCGGTACCGGCAATTCGGTAATGAGGTATTTGGATCTGGTTCAGCAGTTCGGAAATCGTTTGCGATGTCCGGTACTCTTCCATGCCAAGTTCGGGATACTTATGAAATTCTCTTCTCGTTTCAATTAACCAGTCTTCGATTTCATTGATCCTTCGTCTAATTGTTTCGAGGTCCATAACAATCTCCATAAAAGTATAAAACCTATATTATAATAATCTACTCGAATCTATTGGGCTATAATTCCCGAATATGCATAACCCGGACAAATCCGAAACCAACAAGAATTTTGTCGATCATCGAAAGATTTCTTTTCCAAGTAAAAGCTCGCGCTGTTAAAGTGCGCGAAATGGACGGGTTAGGGACTACGCGACTACCGGTTCGAGGATTTCGATTCGCGGTTCATCGGCATCGATTGCGATCATGGCGCCGAGCGGCAGCGTTACTTTCGGTTGACAATGCCCACTTTGCAGGTTGTAGATAACCGGGACCCCTAAATTGCCCAATCGATCTTCGAAAACCTCCATTAACGGCATGTCTTCCGGGGAATCCGGATTGCAGTCCTTAAAATCCCCGAGAATGATTCCCTTCACCCGGTTCAGTTTTCCGCTCAAAATAAACTGGGAAAGGGCCCGGTCAATATGATAGGTCACTTCATTAACCTCTTCGATAAATAGAATTTTCCCCTCAAGGTCAGGTTCATAGGGGGTGCCGATTATGGATACCAGGGTTTGCAGGTTACCTCCGGTTAAGACGCCTTCCGTCTTTCCGCCGCGTAAAGTTAATAAAGGTTTATTGGCCGGGTTGTCGATTATAAAAGGTTGAACACCCTGACATACAGATTTTTCAAAAGAGACTTGAGTTTCGGGTTCAAAGCCGTCAGCCATATTGGCGGCCGGCATCGGACCGTGAAAAGTTATTAATCCGGCCTGTTGATTCAATAACAAATGGAGTGCGGTGATATCGCTATATCCGATAAAAATCTTCGGATTTTTTTTCACAATACCGCAATCGATTTTATCGAGGATCCGGATCGAACCGTAACCGCCCCGCAGGCATAGTATGGCGTCGATTGCCGGATCACAAAAGAATTGGTTGATATCCGCCGCTCTTTGTTGGTCGGTTCCGGCGAAAGAGTACCATTGGCTGCCGTAACTTTCGCCAAGCCTGATCCGGTACCCCAAATTTTTCAATACCGCCATGGCTTTGGCGGTTTTTTCGGCGGCGGCGAAGCTCGCCGGAGCCACGACGCCAATGGTATCGTTTTTTGCTAAGCTTTTGCCTCGATTCATATTATCCCTCGACAATTATTATTCTGACTACTGTATTCCGGCTCCTGAAAATTATTACATATTTTTAATGACTGATCATTAGCCAAACATCAACCGGCAAATCCACACCGCAGCCAAAATGCCGGCCAAGTCGGCGATTAGGCCCGCCGCAACGGCGTGCCGGGTTTTACGGATCCCCACCGCGCCGAAATAAACTGCGATCGAAACTGTTATATTTACTATTATGTGTTGTTATTTTTGATTTGTCTTTAGAAAAACACTGGTAAAGAGGGGTAAAGCCACCGGAAATAAATAGCAGGGCATTGAAATTACATAGCGAATTCTTCAAAACCGGTTATTAAAGAGCATTGATTTGGAAGCGGATCTTCTCCGAATGGTTTCCGGCTACCGGTTATGAACACGCTGAAGGGCCGGAACTGGAAGTATATCATCCGGGGTGTGGCCAGGAACAGGATTACCGCTCCGAAGTGTGGATTCCAATTGTGCGGAAATAACGGGATTGTAAATAAAGACTGATAACTAAAAGTATTGTGAAAAACCCTAATTGAATGCAGTGCACAATGCTTTTTCTACGCCTCAAATTTTAGAGGCTAAGAATTCGCGTTTAAAAACGCGTGTGATAATCCTTAGTCATTAATTTGGGTTTATCACAATTCTACGAAGGGATTGTCTTTTAAGAGACGATCCCTTTGTAATATTTAATAGATGACTTCGGATAACTTTTTGTGGTATATTTTAAATGCTAAATAAATGAAAAAGTGTAAATGGAAAGACCTAATTTAAATAGAAAGAGATCACCGGTGGCAATAAAGTAAACTATAAAATTTTAATGACATCTTTTAGTTTTTGGGTTCTGGATTGTCCGGGTTATGGTTAAAATAATTGTTAAAAAGGCGGCGGGATTATGAAAAACATAATAATAACCGGTAGTTCGAGGGGCCTGGGTTATGAAATGGCTAAATGTTTTTTGGAATGCGGTTGCGCGGTAACCATTTCCGGGAGAAACCCTGTCAATTTAACTAAAGCGGAGCAATCTTTGAGTAAATACAAGGAACGCTTGCAGGCGATCTCCTGTGATGTTCGAAAACGGGAAAATATTTTAAATCTATGGAAACAGGCAGCGGCTAAGTGGGGTAAAATAGACATTTGGATCAATAATGCCGGGATTAGCCAGCCTTTTAAAGGGATTTGGGAATTAACGGCCCAGGAAACCGAAGTTATGATTCAAAACAACCTGATAAGTACTATTTACGGCTCGCAAATTGCCATCCAGGAGATGCTGAAGCAGGGCGAAGGACAAGTCTTTAATATGGAGGGCTTCGGCAGTGACGGGATGCGCCGCAAAGGTTTAAATATTTATGGATTGACTAAAAACGCGATTACTTATTTCACCAAGGCTTTGGCGGGGGAGGCGGCCGGAACTCCCGTTAAAGTCGGGGCCTTAAGCCCGGGGATGATGGTCACCGAGTTTATTACCGGTACCGCGGATCAGCCAAGGCAGGTCAATGAGGAAACCAAAAGGATCTTTAACATTCTCGGCAATAAACCGGAAACCGTGGCCCAGTTTTTAGTTCCGCGAATATTGCGCAATCAAAAAAACGGGGTCCGTATTGCCTGGTTGACCCGGGGTAAAGCCATGGCGCGGTTTGGGAAAGCGCTTTTTGTGAAGCGGGACTTGTTTGGGGACAAGTAAAATTAGGGGGCTTTCAGATGACTTTAACGAAAAATGAACGGAAAGAATTGCTGGATCTTTATAAGGACTTGCGGGTTTCCGACGTGCGCGACGGGATGGATTGGAACATGATGCATCATTACGGTTCCATGTCCCACGATATCCGCCCGCTGTTTCGGACCAGGGCGTGCGGTTTCGCAAAGACCGCCCGCTATTTGCCGTATCAGGAGGCGGTGCCTCAGATGACGCCGACCGAATATACCAAATGGGTGGGATGGTATTACGAAAATGTCTGTACTTACCCCTGGATGGATGAGATTGAAGCGGATGATTTTATTGTAATCGATCAAAGCGGTTTATCGGTAGGTCTCATGGGTTCGAACAATTCATTGGTTGCTTTCGGCAAAGGGGTCCGGGGGCTGGTCACCAACGGAGGCGTCCGGGATACCGACGAGGTGATTATCGAAAAGATCCCTTTCTGGTCGCGTTATATCTCCCAAACCATGGTGCAAGGGAGATTGAAATTTGACGCCCAAAATATCCCGGTCAGTGTCGGGGGGGTGACGGTCAATCCCGGTGATATTATTATGGCGGATGGTGACGGCGTGATTGTTGTTCCCTTGAAACTGGCCCATGATGTCGCCAAATATGCGCATCAGGAACTGAAAACCGATAAGGGATCACGGAAGCAGTTATATGAAAAGATGGGGATGGAGTTGGATCACACCGTTCTTTAAGAGTGATTGGCGGTTAATTGAAAAATCCCCCGTTCATTGGCGATTCTGGTTAAATCAAGTGATTTCAGTTCGATAACGACAATTTCAGCCAAATACAATACCCGGCAGCCTTTTTCCAGGTGACCGGCGTAGGCTGATTTGGAATCGGAGACTACCATATGTAAATGGGGTTTACCGGCGGCGATAATTCCCTGGATGGAGGCCAACTCCAGGGGCTTATCCTTCCAATGCTCAAAATGCTCCACCGGCGGGTAACCGGTAGTCATTACCATGTGCATTACGCAGACATCCAAAGTGCCGATACCGGAAACTACCATTGCATCCTTGATTCCTTCATTGATAATCAACTGATTAATGCTTTCCAATACATCATCACCCGGGTCTAACCGTAATACCAATGTTCTGCCACGTTCGGCGGACGAAAAATAATCCATGCCTGTTCCTCCTTATTTATTGTTATTTAGCGGCGTAATCCAATTTTAGGCTCATTGTCATACATATTAATCGGTTAACCGATACCCGGTAATCGAAATCTTTCGAAAGTTATTTTCAGGTTTTTAAATTATATCATATTAATAGAATGAGTTATCAAAAATTATCAACCATAGTTTGTTTACAAACAAACTTTTATGGAATAATTTATAAATTAATCTAGTTTAAAACTTAATATAACGAATAGGAAAACCCGGAAGGTATTGATTGATTTTTTAAGAAATAAATATCAATGGGGATGGACAATGTTTGAAAAAATATTACGAACAGGGGTTGGATACCATGGAGTATGAAGCCGAACAACGGGAAAAATTATATAATTTGCTCGGTGATTTGCCGCCGCGTGACCGGGATATTTCCGTGGAAACGATCGGCGGAGAAGACCGGGAATTTTATTGTTTGGAAAAGTTACGGCTCGATTTAAACGGGATTGAGACCGTACCCGCTTATTTTATTAAACCATTACAATCATCGGACAAACTGCCGGTGATTCTATATAATCACACTCACACCGGGGATTTCGAACGCGGCAAGGATGAACTGCTGCTGGGCAGAAGTTCATTACAAAAGCCTCCATATGCCGAGGAACTGGCTAAATCGGGATACGCGGCGCTATGTATCGATACCTGGGCTTTTGGAGAGCGCCGGGGCCGGACCGAAACTGAAATCTTTAAGCATATGTTGTGGTTAGGGCAAGTCATGTGGGGGATGATGGTCTATGACAGTATGAAAGCAGTCGATTATCTTGTAACGCGTCCGGATATCGATCCGAACAGGATTGGAACAATGGGACTGTCGATGGGCAGCACCATGGCCTGGTGGACGGCGACCTTGGATGAACGGATTAAGGTTTGTAT